>CAYTUL010000179.1:0-7789 GCA_964441135.1 uncultured Desulfobacteraceae bacterium
TCTGATTATACCTGAAGATGGATATCCGGTATGATATTTCTTTTCAAGGAGATATCTACCTGCTTTGTAGCAAATGACCAAATATTTGGGGTTTGCAAGGCAAAAAACTTAGTCTCCATGGGTTATGACGCATAAACCCCAAATATTTGGTCATGGCAACGCCCAATGGAATCTCAAAAAGATATCCCCTTGAAAAGAAACATCATACCTGCTTTACCTATAAAACCCCTTTGGGGTCAAAGCAAGGCTACGTCCTCTGGGTGTGGATTCTTTACTTGAAGCGACCTCGTGCTCATCCGAAAACTAACGTTTCCGGACTCGCGCTATCAGTGCTCAGCATTTTAATTTTAGGGATATTTTTGCGCTCTGCACCAGGAAATGCAGGCGGTTGAACATATTGGCCTCGCTTGTGTTCGCATCCAAGTCCACGAAAAGGATGTTCAGGTTCGGATACAGATCCCTTATGCCCTTTTCAATCCCCTTGGCTATCACCTGATTCGCGATACACCCGAAGGGCTGGAGGCATAATATATTTTCAATCCCCTTTTCCGCCATGCTGATTATCTCACCCGGTATGAGCCATCCTTCACCGAACTGGGCCGTGAGATCCACAACACCTTCGGCCTTTTTCGCCACATCATTGATGTTCGGAAGGGGATGATAATATCGAAAGTCCTGAAGGACGGAATCCACACAACTCAGAAACCGGCCCAGCCTCTTATCAAAGTAATGGGACAGGGGGGAGAACAGGCTTCTCCTCTTGAGATTCTTCTCCACATTCACCCGATAGTTCACAAGCCCCTGGGTAAAAAAGCTCATCAGGCAGGGGACCTCCACCTCCACACCGTTCCGGGACAGCCATTCGACTACATGATGATTGCAAAAATCATTATATTTGGCATAGATCTCGCCCACGAGTCCGATCTTCGGGAAACGGCCTTCCTTTACGGGGAGATCATTAAACTCCTGAATCGCCTTTTCGAGAAGATAAAATACCTTTTCAGGGCTCCTCTCCCCGTCCATGTGCCATATATCGATATATTTCCGAACAATCTCCCAGGTGCTTCCCCGTCTCTTTTCGCGTACGAGAAGCGGGTAATACATCATGGACAGGGAGTCCGAAAAGCTCAGGGAATAGAGGCCCGTTTTTATCAGGCCCAACCGGTTGAAACGGAAGCCGGGCTGGGGGTGCAGGTTCGATCCCTTGAAGTGCACGGTAACCACGGGAATATTATGCCCCGCCCACAGGAGCCCCCTCTCGATAAGCGTAACGTAATTGCTCGCCCTGCACTGGGCGCCTGTCTGGGAGATTCCGACGGCGATCTGGGAAGGATCATATTTCCCTGTTTCAAGGGCCTTTAGAATATCCCCGACAACGATAATAGCCGGGTAACAGATCTCGTTGTTGGTATATTTTAGTCCGATTTCAAGGGAGCTTTTATCCGGCGGCGGAAGGACCTTGAACCTGTAACCGGATTCGGCAAAGGCGGATTCGGCAAAGGGAGAATAAAAATTGGAAAAGAAGGGAACGAGAATCTCCCTTTTCCGGTCTTCTTTCATGAAAAGGGGGAGGACTTTTTGTCCATCCGGGCCTTGCCGTGAAGGGGCCCTTCGGAGTTTAAAAGATTCAACCAGGGTCCGGAGTCTTAATTTTATGGATCCCGGGCTTGTGATCTCGTCGATGCGGACAACTGTCAGGTTTTTACCGGAATCCCTGAGGATATCCGAAAGGACGTCCGTGGCGATGGCATCCAGACCGCAGCCGAAGGAGTTGAGCTGCACGACCTCCAGGTTCTCATAATCGTTCGCGTACTTTCCGGCATTGTAAAGACGGTTTGTGTATTCCCACTGAGTCAAGGCCTGAATATCACCCAGACTTTCGGATGGAGAAGAGATGGAATCACCGGTGACGAGGTCCATCCCCATCTGTGAAAGGGTTTCATAGACTCCATGGTTAATGAATCTGTCGAGATGATAGGGGCGATCCACGATCATGATTACCCGTCGGCCATCTTCCAGGGCCTTTTTTATGACCTCGCCGGACTTTTCCCTCAGGGACCGTCTGAATTCATTACGAGCCTCAAGGGCCTTTTCAAAGGCCCTTGAAAACCTCCGGCCCTTGATTCCGAACCGGCTGAAATAGTGTGAACAGCTTTTCCTAAGGAGCTTTGTGTCCTTAAAGGAGATGGAAGGGGAATCGAGAGGAATCCCTTTTTTTCTTCCGGGGTTAAGGGAGCTCTTAATAACGGCGGGATAGCCGCTGACAATAGGGCAGTTATAGCTGTTAAATCCTTTCTGTTCCGGGTAATCATGCACGACCATGGGATAGAAGATTCGATCCACCCCTTTTTCCATCAGGTCCATGATATGCCCATGAACCAGTTTGGCGGGGAAACAGATGCTGTCGGACATGATCGTCCCGGATCCTTTTTCATAGAGTACGGCACTGGAAGGCGAGGAGAGCTTGACCTCAAAACCGAGCTCGGCAAAGAGCGTGCACCAGAAGGGAAAGTTTTCAAAAACATTGAGGGCCCGGGGGATACCGATCGTAGCTTTAGGACAATCAACCTTGACACATTCCCGTTCAAACAGCAGTTTTTCCTTGTATTCGCTCAGGTTGAATCCTTTGCCTTCGGATTGCCCGCCGTTTGAAAATACCCGTTCACAACGATTCCCCGAAAAAAATTTTTTGCCGTTATCATACTGCAGCCGGGTAACCATACACTGGTTGGAACAGCCCCGGCAGTGAACAAGCTTCTTTCTGCAATCCCCGATCATTCCCAGTTCTTCCAGATTCAGCGGGGGCCCGAAGGCCGGCCTGTTATTCCTGTAATTGTCTCTCACACCGAGGGCGCACCCGTAGGCCCCCATTAATCCCGCGATATCAGGGCAGGTTACCTCCTTGCCCGTCAGCCTTTCAAAGGCCCTTTGAACGGATGGATTGAGAAAAGTGCCGCCCTGAAGGACGACCCTTTCACCTAAATCGGACAGGTCCTTGATCTTGAGGACCTTGTTGAGACAGTTGCGAACCACGGAGTAGGCGAGTCCGGCGGCCATGTCCTGCAAAGGGGCCCCCTCGCGCAGGAACTGCTTTACCTTGGAATTCATAAAAACCGTGCACCTGGACCCCAGATCACAGGGGGAGTCCGAATCACATGCCCGTTCTGAGAACTCCTCCACGGAACAGTTCAGGATCTCGGCAAATGTCTGCAAAAATGTCCCGCACCCCGATGAGCACGCCTCGTTGATCTCGATCTTACGGATGGCACCGTTCTCAACGAACATGGCCTTCATATCCTGCCCGCCGATGTCAAGGATGAAACTGACGTCTTCGGTCAGGTGCCTGGCCGCCCTGTAGTGTGCCAGTGTCTCCACGATGCCCATATCAAGCCCGAAGACTGTTTTTATGAAATCTTCGCCATATCCCGTTGCGGCACTGCCCCTAATATGCGCATTCACATGATTTCGGCGCAGGGTTTCGGCGAAGTATTTGAGACCCTGCTGAACAGCGGAAATGTGGTCACCCCTGTTGTATATGTAATGATCAAGGACAATCCTTCCCTTATCGTCGATGAGCACCATTTTTGTCGTGGTTGATCCGGAGTCGATACCTAAAAAACAGTCCCCGTCTCTCAGGTCCCGGATATCAATCCGGTTCACACGGGTAAAACGGCTCCCTTTCCATATTTCATATTCGGTCCTATCCCGAAACAGGGGGACCTCCCGGTTCTCCGGTAAAGGAGCGGCCGAATGATCGGAGTCCATAAGCTGCAAAAAGGCCGAGATAGAGATTTCATAGGGTTTGCCGTTTGTGGAAAGTGCGGCTCCTTTGGCCGCGAAGAGTTCAGGATAAGCGGGAACAACCACATCCTCTTCCATCAGGCCCATCCTGCTCCGGAGGGCATTCCTGAGCATAGGCAGGAATGTGAGGGGACCCCCGCTGAAAAGCACTTTGGGTTCCGGATCAAACCCGCGGGCGAGGGTGTTGATAGACTGGAGGGCGACCGCGTCAAAAACGGATGCCGCGATGTCCGGTTTTGAGATCCCCCTGCTCATCAGGGCCTGAACATCGGTCTTGGCAAAAACGCCGCAACGGCTGGCTATGGTATGGATACATTCCCTCTGCTCTGCTATTGAATTGAGATCCTCACAGGGAACCCCTAAAAGCACGGCCATCTGATCAATAAAGGCGCCCGTTCCCCCGGCACAGTTGCCGTTCATGCGGATATCGGATCGACCCCGGCCGTCAAAAAAGATCAATTTGGAGTCTTCCCCGCCGATGTCTAAAAGGGTCCGGACATCCGGATGGAATCGCCTGGCGACCTCAGAGGAGGCGATAACCTCCTGAATAAAAGGGATATGCAGGCGCTCCGACAACCCCATTCCGGCTGAACCGGTAATGTTGAGGGTGATGGTGATATCACCCAGGTCCCTTAAAATATTGTGAAAGACTTCGCTGATGGACTGTCGAATACGGGCGTCATGCCGCCTGTAGTCCGTGAAGATGGGCGTGCCGCTGCCGTCGAGTATCACCGTCTTGGCAGTGGTTGAACCTATATCAATCCCACCTGAAAACACGGTCCTGTTGGCCAAGTCCGTGGGGGAGGAACGGTCTTGAGTACAGGTGTTTTTCAATTCCCGGTTACTCAAGCAACAAATCTCCTTTGATAGAAGAATGAGGCCTTACACCCATACCTTGCTTTTAACATTTTCGTCTCTGAAAAGAGATCCCCACAGACCATTTTTTCGATAAAAGTTTATCATGCTGCAATATTCTAACCGGACACTGCTGAAGATATCCTAATATTTCAAAAAATGTCAACAGGGTACTCTGCTTAATAGTCCATGTTCGTACCTACCGATAAGTGAATCAGGAGGTATATTTGGGGAGCCGGTCAACCGGAAAAAATAGACTTATCATAGCCGGGATTATTTTGTATATTTAAACGCTCTTAGGCTCTTGAAGCATCCAACGATTCGGGAGGATACCGTGAAAATCGTTCTGGCAACATTCGGATCGAGAGGCGACGTCCAGCCCATGTTAGCCCTTTCACTGGCCCTGAAAGGCGCGGGGCATGATGTCCTTTTGGCAGGGCCCCCGGAAAAGGCCGGGTGGGCGGAAGAACTGGGTTGTCCCTATTCCCCCATCGGGGAAGATATGACCGCTTTCATTGACGGTATGGGAAATGCCTACTCCTTCCGGTCAGCCGTTCAATTTACCGCCTATCTCCGTGAAGAGGTGATTCCCCAATTCGACATCCTGCCCGAAATCGTGGCCGGAGCGGATCTGACGGTCGGATCGTCCCTGGCCTTCGCCTTATCCTCTGTGGCCGAAGCCTTTTCCCTAAGGTACCGGTTTATCGCCTTCACCCCCCAGTTGCTGCCCTCCGGCCATCATCCCTTTTTAGCGCTAAAACATCACCGGCTCCCCGGGTGGTATAACCGCATGACCTGGCAGATCGCCCTGTTCCTCGACCGGTTCAATATAACGGCACTGATTAACAGGAAGCGGGTTGATCTCGGATTAAGACCTCTCAGAGACGCCTGGCCTCATATCATGGGTCCCAAGGTTATCGTGGCCAGTGACAGGGTTATCGCGCCGGTACCGCCCGATGTTGCGTTCGCCTATACCCAGACCGGCTACATGCATCTGGATCAACCGGAATTGCGAAACCCGGAGCTGGAAAAATTTCTCGGGGCCGGACCTCCGCCCCTTTACGCGGGTTTCGGTAGCATGCCGAAAGGGGACCAGAAAGATTGCGTCCCGCTGGTTGTCGGGGCCGCACGATCTGCCGGGAGTCGCGTGATTATCGCCAGGTTCTGGGATGACTCCTCGGAATTTGATGGAGCAGATGACGTGTTCTTCTTGAACAAATATCCCCATTTGAGTCTTTTCCCCCGCGTATCGACGGTCATTCACCATGGTGGTGCCGGAACAACGGCTTCCAGCGCCGTCAGTGGTGTGCCGCAAATCATTGTCCCCCATGCCCTGGATCAATACTACTGGGGTCATCGGGTCTATAAATCCGGATTGGGGCCGAAGCCCATCTGGAGGTCCCGTTTGACACGCCGTAGACTCACCGGAGCAATACAGGAATGCCTGTCAAATGACGGGATCAGGAGAAGGGCCGTGACGGCCTCCGGGATGATCGACCCGAAGAAGAGTCTTGAAAAGACCGTGTATGAAATATTAAGAAGGGATTAAGAATCCTATGATCGTGCAGATATATGAGATACAGACACCGGATGAGGCGGAGATCTGCATCGACGCGGGGGTTGATCACATCGGGAGCGTGATCCTGGCTGAAGATGAATGGAAACGGCCCGATCTCAAGGAGACTCTGGACCTGTTAAAGGGAACTCCCGTTAAAACAAGTATGATTCCTCTTTTCCGGGATATGGATATCCTTTCCAGTCTGTTGGATTATTACAGGCCGGATTTTATCCATTTTTGTGAGAGCCTGACCGATGATCAGGGGAATGAAATGGATCTTGAAAAATTTATCCGAATGCAATCAGAGATAAGGGAGAAATTTCCTGAAGTGGGAATCATTCGCTCCATTCCCATACCCCCGGGACAGGTGTCCGGATTTCCAGCACTCCGGATAGCGAAAAAGCTTGAGTCTTTATCCGATATATTCCTGACGGATACATGGCTTGGGAAAGAGCCGATAGAAGGCTTTATCGGTATTACAGGGAAGAGATGCGATAGAAGGGCGGCACGGGACCTTGTTAAACAGAGCAGGATCCCGGTTATCTTAGCCGGGGGGCTCTCACCTGAAAATGTATACGATGCCCTCATTGATGTCCGGCCAGCCGGTGCGGATTCCTGCACATGGACCAATAGGACGGATTTGGAAGGCAGGCCCATTCGATTTCAAAAGGACGCTTCGAAAGTCAGGAGATTTGTTAAAGAAGTCCGCAGGGCTGAGAAAGAGGTTTTCATGGATAGAAAAGAACAGTTGAAGAAGGAGATAGAAAGGCTCCGGGAGCTGCTCCGTGACCGCGAGGCCGCCCTTCCGAAGCATTCCGTAAGGCCGCACCAGATACAGGCGATTGAAGACCTTGAAGATGAGATAACCGCCAAAGAGAAGGAGCTGCAACAGGCCCCAGGGGATTCGGAGGAAGGCGAATAAAACAGGAAAGCGACATTTTCATTTAAGATTCGTGTGACTTTATGGTATAAGTAGTGCTCATCCATAAACCATTGTTTTTGGATTCGCGCTATCAGCAATCAGCTTTCAGCTATCAGCAAAAGATTACAAAAAAAAAGATTTGGCTGACTGCTGACCGCTGACGGCTGAAAGCTCTATCCAGAAATTGGCTGTTTCTGGATGGACACCAAGAAACATATTTCAACCTAAACTGAGCGGTTCCGGGTTCCCCGTTCAAAGTTCAAAGGTTATAAAGGCATAAAGCCACAGTCCATGGGGCATTTTTTTAAAAAGCTAAAAGTATCACCCAATGGGTCAGGTTACGTGCACTGCAGGATTCCCCTATAACCTTTCGCAAATTGCGCGATTGACGTGTTTTAACCTTGAACCGTGAACCGCCTAACCCAGGTTCAAGAAAGGAGAAAGGTCATGAAAAGGAAAATAACTGTTGTGGGAGCCGGAAACGTGGGAGCCACGGCGGCAATGAGGCTCGTGGAGAAAGAAATAGCAGATGTGGTTCTCATCGATGTCCTGGAAGGTGTTCCCGCCGGAAAAGCCCTTGACATGATGGAGGCTGCGCCCTTTGGAAAATATGATTCCAAGATAATCGGCCGTACCGGTGATTACAGCGATGC
>CAYTUL010000180.1:0-7785 GCA_964441135.1 uncultured Desulfobacteraceae bacterium
CCCATCATCTCTATGGCACGATTGACAACATCCCACCCGAGATCGCTCACTGTGACCTGGCAGGCGCTGGCAATCGCAAGATTCTTTAATTCCCAGGGGAAACCATAGACCTCTGGATGATCCATCCTTTCCGCGACATAGTAGAGGTAGGCCTCGGCCGTCAGGAGATCCTGGGCTATCCGGCCCAGTTCATGCACGACCACCCCGTGATCCTTCATGGGCATACCGCCTATCTCCCGGTTATCCACGTAGGATTTGAATATTTCATAGGCCCTCTTCATGACCCCGAGGGGAAAGGCCGCCGAACCGAATCGACCCAAGGTGATGTTGGCCTTCACGGAAAGCAGGTCGTCTTCGGGATCCTGTTGGGCCCGGTTCTCCTTGGGAACCCTCACGTTTTCAAACCATATGTCCCCGTTTGTGTCGCTGCTGGCCCCCATCTTCTGGTAGGGTTTGCCCGTGGAAACCCCGGGGGTATCGGCCGGTACAAAGATCTGGGCGATATTTCTCGGGAACTCTTCTCCCTCCACGACGCACAGGACCCGGAACAGAACCGCCTCCCTGTAAGCGGAAGGCCAGAGCTTGTGGCCGTTGATGACCCATTCATCCCCTTCCAGCCGGGCCCTGGTCCGTATCTGGCTTCCCTTAAGTCTCACGTCTTCAACGGATCCGCCCGCATGGGGCTCCGTGATGGCGCTGCAGAACATATTGACTTCATCCCCGCACTGGAGAGGTGCAAATTTCTTGAGGAGGACTTCATTGGGTTTGGGGAGCAGCATGGAGGCCATGGACCAGTTGCTGATGAAACCGGAGCAGGCAAATCCGAAATCACCCCTGGCCACCTCTACGACCCTTGCGACCGAATCCACGCTCGAATCGCCCCCGGTCCCGCCGTATTGGGCGGGGACAAAGGACCGTTGCAGTCCCAGATCGATGAGTAATTTTTTATAGATCTGGTGAATCATGGTTTCCTCATCCCGTTCGGTCCAGTCCCAGAAGGCGTCAAACTCATCCTCGTGGGGAAGCATCTCCTTATCCACAAACTTCCGGATCGTTTCGCAAAACATCTTATTCTCTTCCGACATCAGATGATCAGGCCGTACAAAATCGTTCACTCCCTTGCATCTTTCCTGATTGGGTGATGTTTCCATCCCTTTTACCCTCCTTTTCACGTTAATGGATTGTTTTTTAAGGATTTCCCTGGATGCCCCATTGTCGAGGATTCCTGTATCATGCCATTTTCGTCCCTTGAAAGATGATTCATGGTTTTTTTACCAGTCCCGTATCCGCGAGATCCCGGGCCACATCCTCCAGCCCGAGCTCACCGAGTATACGTTCCGTCGGCAGCCCGGTTTCAGCATCCCAGCCGCGGAGCTCATAATACTCGCTTTTCATTCTTTCAAAGTCTTTCCTGTCGAGGACATTGCCTTTTACAGATACCACCCGGTCGTTCCCGCCCAGGACCAGGCAATCGGGATCAAAGTAGACCTCCCCCTGTTTTAAGGGTTCCTCGTGCAGATAATCCAGGAGCCGGTCATCCTTTCTTCCATTCCAACCCTGCCGGAGCAAGATCGCCCTCTGGAGGTTAAATGTACGCTCCCCTATCCTATTCAGTCCCTCCTCGTCCATCTCCCTGCCGGTCACGGCGGATAAGATCTCGCTTTCCAGGGCGGAATCGCCCACATGGCCGCCGGAGTAATCGGCCCATATCATGGGCCAGGCGAAATCGCAGAGTATCAGGCTTTCCTTTGCATAGGAGCGGTCCTGTATTTTTTTGGCTGCCAGGGCCTTTCCCTCAAGGGTCGAGTAATCCGCCGCGACCTCACCGCCCCAGAACCGGTCCGCAGCCTCCCGGAAATCCGCGCTCGTAAAGAAGGCGTCCTTGTCGCCCCTGAGCCATTTAATCCACAACATCATGATAATACTTGGTTCGTGGAGCTGTTGTATGGGCCTTCTGGGCTCGGTCGCATAGAGGAGGGCCGTTGCCGGTATGAGTCTCGGGTCATAATCTTTGGTTTCACTTCCCCTGGTGGAGATAAAATTGCTGAGTATCGCTTTTGCCCTCTTTCCAACATGCTCGGCGGCGGCTATGGTTCCCCTGGCAAGGATATCACCGAAGCCTTCTCTGAGGGCGATCTTCCGGGTAAATGCCTCGATGAATTCCCGGCTGCCGACCGTGGACATCTTTAATTCCGCGGCCTCTTCCCCGAGAAGACCTTCCTGGTGGCAGGCGGAAAGCCAGTTAATCATCCCTATCATGACGGAGGTGTCGAGCCCGTAACCGTCACAAAGCCTGTTGGCCAAGAGGGTTACCTCGTTCCACTTTCCAAAGGTTTTCATGACCGGTTCTATGTAGACGAACGCGGATTGACAGAAGTGTTTGAAGCGTCGCCCGTTTTCAGCCCTATAGGTCTGGCGGGCACACCCGATACCGCATCCGTGGCAGATATACGGCTCTGTTACACCCGGTATGTCCCAGTACACATCCACGCGAAAGGGGATCTTCCTCATCTCCCGGACCCGGCCGGCCAAGTTACGCAGCCTTTCCGGGTCGGCGGCATGGAGCCTCCCTTTACCCCTGACTGCAACGGCCTTCATCATTTTTGACCCCATCACGGCGCCAAGGCCCCCGGAGCCCGAGGAGCCTTCATCCGTGAGCAGCGTCGCAAAGGAGATCCTGTTTTCGGCTGCAGGACCGATTACCAGTACACTGACGTCCTTTCCAAGGTCCGCCTTCAGCATGTCAACCGCTTCGAATGCCGGCCGGCCCCATAGATGGGAGGCGTCTCTTATTTCCACAGTATCGTTGTCTATGAAAAGATAGACCGGCCGGTCGGCCCTGCCCGTGACTGCCAGGGCATCATAACCGGCGTATTTCAGGGACGCGCCCCATTTACCGCCAAGGTTTGCATAGGAAAAGGCCTCGGGCTTCCCGGCCGGGGACTTACCGCAGATCTGCCACCTGTAACCGGCGAATCCCGGGAATCCTGCGACCGGCCCTGTGGCGAACAGGAGACAATTGTCCGGGTCAAAGGCCCCTGCCCGGGACGGCACCATGTCCCAGTAGAGCTTGGCGGCAATGCCCCTGCCTCCCAGAAACCTGCCGCTGTAATCGGCCGTAAACAACCGGGAAATTTTCCCGGCAGATAGATCGACTTTCAGTATTTCACCGGCATACCCATACCCGGTCAATGTGTACCTCCTTTCTTTCACACAATCTTTATAAAAATACCCCGCGCAATTCATAGCACAGGTTGAAGGGGCAGACAATACAGGTATTCGGAAAATATTAAAAAATGTAATTAGTGCTCATCCATAAACTATCGTTTATGGATTCGCGCTATCAGCTATCAGCAAAAGATTATAAAAACAAAGATTTAGCTGACTACTTACCGCTGACGGCTGAAAGCTCCATCCAGAAACAGACTGTTTCTGGATGGACACTAATTAATTGGCCTACTCAACTGCCTGAGGGTGGGGAGATGACATCTTGATGGTGAATCAGGGGCCTTCAAGGCTACTTGCTATTGTATATCATTTTATATAGACTTTCCTTTCAGGGAACAGGACAAAGGCTTCCTGCTTCGGCCGTTATCAGCGGGCAAGGGACATCCGCCATGAAAAAAGAGCGCTGGCACATCAGAGATATCATTGACTTTGAATACTTCCTTGGAATCGACGAAAGGGAACAGGAAAATTCCGCGCCTGCCCATTACGCGGAAAGGGACAGGGCAATATATCTGGAACACATCCAGCCCATGGAATCTCAAAGACAATCCTTACCTTTGGGAGACATATTCAGGATCTGGCTCGAGCAGCGCAGTAGCATGGAAAAAACGAAACCGGGGCCTACGAGACTTTTTCCGGGAGAGATATTTGATGAGATTTATAGATTATTGCTGTACGCGATGATGATAACGGGGTTCATCGCCGGCGCGAGTCTCGTGTTCTCTTTTTTAAATTACAGGGGCACGGAACCCCTTAATGTTGCATCCTATCTGGCCGGCTTTGTCCTTCCGCAGGTCCTTTTAGTCCTCCTTCTCATTTTCCTATACCTGATCAGGTCATGGAAGCGGCACCCTGTTCGCTCCTCCATTGTCTTCATTCTGATAAGCGGACTCATGGGAAGGCTGATGTACCGGGTGAAGCAAAGCAGTTTGAAGGCCCTCTCAGGGTCCAGGCGTGACACCCTGGAAGCGGTAATAGGGATAATCCAGGGGAAGAAGCAGGCCTATGGAAAGCTCCTTTTCTGGCCCGTCTTTCTCCTGTCACAGGTTTTCATGGTTACCCTGAACCTCGGGGTGCTTGCCGGCACGCTGCTGAAAGTAGCTGGAGCCGATATAGCCTTTGGATGGCAATCGACAATCCAGTTTGGGGCACGCTTCGTCTTTGACATGGTAAAAGTCATCGCGCTGCCCTGGTCCTGGTTTGTCCCTCCCGGGACGGCCTATCCGGCACTGGCCCAGATAGAAGGAAGTCACATGGTGTTAAAGGAGGGCATCTACCACCTCGCGACAAGGGATCTGGTGTCATGGTGGCCCTTCCTCTGCCTGTCCCTTATCTTTTACGGCCTTCTGCCGCGGCTTATTCTGCTATCCCTTGGTTTTGTTTCAGGGAAAAAGGCCCTTTCCCGAATCAATTTCAATCACAGGACCCCCATTAGCCTGTACAACCGCATGAAGACACCCAGGATCGAAACAGGAGGGCATCCTGCTGAGAGGGGATTTCCACCGGCGGACAGCCCCCGGCCCTTATGGGAATCGAGACATCCCGACGGGATGCAAACCGGCAGGGACATGATCGTCCTGATACCGGAGGAGATCTATGACTCGTGCCCGGTCGAAGAATTAAGGAAGGTCCTGTTGGAAAGAACGGGGTCCCGGATCATCGACCGGATAAGGGTCAGTGAAGACGAGAATATCGACGGGGAAATTTTCAAGAAAAGGGATCATCCCGACGTACTGGTCCTGCAGGAGGCATGGCGGCCGCCCTTAAGGGAGGATCTCTTTTTTTTCAAGGAGCTGAGGAAGGCGATCGGGAAATCTCCAAGGATAGTAGTCGGTCTTGTGGGCAAGCCCCTTGGAGACCGCTTTTTTACGCAAATAAGGGAGGATGACCTCAGGGCATGGGAATTGAAGATAAAAACTCTTCAGGATCCCTCTCTTTACCTGGAAAGGCTGGAACATGATGAAAGATAGCCCTGTCCCGGAATTCGCCATAATCGGACATCCCAATGAAGGAAAATCCGCGGTTGTTTCCACGTTAGCGGAGGATGACAGCGTCCGGGTCTCTCCCTATCCGGGGGAGACTATTGTCTGCCAGACCTTTCCAGTCAAGATCGACGGCCGGGAGATCATCCGTTTTACGGATACACCCGGGTTTCAGAATCCTAAAAAAATCTTAGCCTGGATGAAGAATTATCAGGGTCCCGGTGACGGGATCCTCCGGACATTCCTGGATACACATGGGAAGGACCCGGAGTATAAGGAGGATTGCGAACTGTTCGGACCGATCGCCAGGGGGGCAGGCATCATTTTCGTTGCCGACGGGTCGAGACCCGTGCGAAAGGTTGACCTTTCCGAGATGGAGATCCTGCGACTGACGGGCAGCCCGCGTATGGCTATTATCAACTGCAAGGAGGAGGAAACCGGGTATCTGGATCAGTGGAAAAGTGAATTCAGAAAGCATTTTAACGCCGTCAGGCTGTTTAATGCACACAGAGCGACCTATGCCGAACGTATCGAGCTCCTGGAAAGCCTCAAAAGCATAGACCAGGACTGGGAGACGGCCCTGGAAACGGTCATTTCAGCCTTCATGGAAGACTGGCGGCAGCGGAATACCTTAACCGCGGAAACCATCTGCGATATGATCGAGGAGTGCATGACATACCGGATTACAAAGAAAATAACCGGGAGCACGGATGAGGGTGCCTTAAAAAAACAGCTCCGGGAAAAATTTAATGATGGAATCGGGAAGATCGAGAAGGCCGCCCATCGAAGGATCCGCAGATATTTTAAGCATAACATCTTCAACTATGACCTCCCTTCCTATTCGATCCTGCGCGAAGACCTCTTCAGCAAGAAGACCTGGCAGGTCCTGGGGCTGACTCCAAAGCAGCTCATAACCGCGGCCGGATTAGCAGGGGGTGCCGTAGGCGCGGCCCTCGATATTGCGGCAGCGGGTCTGTCCTTCGGGATATTCACGGCAATAGGAGGGCTCGCCGGGGCCGGGTGGACCGCCCTGGGAGGCGGGAAACGGTTAGCAAAGACAAAGGTGGTGGGGCTCAATCTCGGTAATCAGCTTTTGCGAATCGGCCCGGTCGACAACATACAGCTCATGTATGTCCTTATGGACAGGGTTTTGATTTTCTACTCACATATAATCAACTGGGCCCATGGTCGGAGGGATTACCCGGGAAAGGGATCTCCATCGGGGCAATACGGGAAAGGCGGGTTCACATCCCAGTGGGACAGGAAGATGAAAAACAGGGTCCGGGATTTCTACGCCTCTATCCGTTCCGGGGATGAGGAGAGAAAAGCCTTGGCAGGGAGGGAGCTGAAAAAATTGCTGCAGGAACAGTTGTTAGAGATCTCCCACAGCGACAGAAGCCACGGACTGATTCCTGAATTTTACGAACCTGATAGTTAATATTTATTCTTCGGGGGGCTTGGAGGAGATACGGCGGGAATGGGTGTATACATTCATGCGACCGCCCCGCAGATAGCCGATCAGGGTCAGTCCCATATCCTTTGCCAATTGCACGGCGAGGGAGGTAGGGGCCGATATTGTCGCAATAACAGGGATGCCAAGCCGGATTGCCTTGACGGCCATCTCATAGCTTGCCCGTCCGGAAGTGATAAGGATTTTATCGTTCAGCGGGACGCGTCTTAACAGGCAGTATCCGGCTACTTTATCCACGGCGTTATGCCGCCCGATATCCTCGGATATATGCAGGGGCTTGCCCCCTCTTGTAAAGAGGGCCGCAGAATGCGTGCCGCCTACCATGCCGTGAAAGGGTTGCAGATCCCTCATGGTTTTTCCTAAATCCAGAATAAGGGAATAGGGAACGGTTGGACCATCCGGAAGGGAAGGGAGGTCAACGCTCAATGCGGATACATCGGCAGCCCCGCAGCCTGCCCGGATCAGCCTGGTCACATCCGGGTCCCGGCTCCGCGCATTCTTTCCCTCCGCTACACGAATCTCGACCCGGTTGCGTGATTCGACGTCATTGGGAGGCTCCGTTTCATCTCCCCCGAAACCTGAGCCGCAGTGGTGAATAAGCAGGATATCCCGGACATCGGCCACATATCCCTCGCTCACGCAAAAACCCGTCGCGAGCTCCTTTTCCTGACCCGGCATGCGCATCAGTACGGCGATTCCATGTCCGTTCAGAACAATCTCAAGGGGTTCCTCTATCACGACAGGATCATCTAAGATTTCCGATCGATCTTTAAAGACGCGTTCAATCGGCCAGGTATATTCCGCTGTATTTTTATCCTTATTATTCATCTCGCCGGTATCCAATGGGACCCCATTTTCTTCAGGTTGATTCTGACAGTTACACGTGTCAGAATATCTTATAGCAGGTTCGATCGAGGAAATCCATAGGTCCATGTTTGGAATAGCGGAAAGATCGGGTTTCATTTGATGGTTGAAACTTCCGCATCGCGGAGATCATGTTTATCCGGCTAGGCATGAAGATGGATATCCGGTATGATATTTCTTTTCATGGAGATATCTACCTGCTTCGTAGCAAATGACCAAATATTTGGGGTTTGCAAGGTA
>CAYTUL010000181.1:0-7695 GCA_964441135.1 uncultured Desulfobacteraceae bacterium
ACCATGTATAGGGTGAGAAAGGCGGTGACGGTGGCCCCCGCGCCGCCGCCGATAACCATCATGGTAAGAAAGGCCCAAAGCCGTCGCTTGTAACCCGGCTGGGGCGGACTTTCTTCAATCTGCCGGCGTTTCATTTCTTCTACCTGGGCCTTCCCATACCGGCGGCTCAGATAAATGAAAAAGAAAATGCCTAAAATTGCGGTAGGAGTCGCGAGGGTGAGATAGGCACCCCGCCATCCCCAGGCGCCCGCAATGCCTCCGGCGATGATCGGCGCGAGGAAAAAACTGGATGTACCACCGATTAGATGCATACCGAGGGCCCGGCCTCGCTGGTTGACCGGAACGGAAAGAGAGATCAGAGGTGTCGAAGCGGGGTGATACCCTCCGGCCATTAGTCCCATGAATACCATGAAGATGATGAGCATGGAATAGGTTTGGGACAACCCGACGGCCAGACCTCCCAGTGCGACACCGAAAATGCCGATCGTGATGAGAATTGTCGGCCCGATACGGTCGGCCAGCCAGCCTGACGGCAATTGTGCCGCCCCGCTGGAAAGGGAAAAGGCCGAGGTGACAGCGGCTGACCGGGTGTAATTCAGGTTGAACTCCTGCTGGATGTAGGGGAGCATCGGCTGGGGCAACGCCGTCAGTAAATGGTGCGTGGCATGGGCCAGGATAAAAAAGGGCAGGGACGTCAGGAAAAACGAGCGTTGTTTGGGCTGGGCGCCGGCGGGACCGGGATTGACCGGATTGCTGCTGGAACGGTTCTCTTTGGCCATCTGGAGTTCAACTTCCTTTTCTGATCTATTCATTCACATGCTCTATCACTCAAAGCAGCTTCCACGGGTGTTTTCGGCACAGGATGCAGGAGCAATCTAACAGGTTTGAGGACCTTATATACCTTTCCAAAATAATCTACAACAATAAACAAAGGATGGCTCAAATAGGACGAATGGTTTGTTTCGGATTGCGGGGATTGATGATCACTGAAATGCCTTGTAGGCTGATTCGCGAATATTAAATCAAGGGGTAACTATCGGCCCAACCCACAGCATCTATATAAAATTTGGATATGTTTGCCTTTGCGAGACCCATTTTTTCAACGGTCTCTGTAACACATTGCCATTCTCCTTCTTCATAACTACGGATCAGATCCAAAAAATCTGATAATTCTCCTTTTCTCTCTATTAGTGCATTCTTTATCCTCTGGGTGAGGGGTAGCGGCCCGATAATATTTTCCATATGGTCATCCAATATGGCATCTATATTGGAAAAAAGACCGAGTGTGAAAAGCTCTGCCCCGTTGACCCGGGTGTTGCCGTCGTCTCCCAGAAGCTCGCAGAACCTTGCTCTGATAATGGATGACCGGATCAGTTCGACAGGTTTATCGGAAGCCAGGTTTGACATTGCCAGAAGGGATATAAATCGTTTCACTTCCCTTTGACCGAGTAATATTATCGCCTGCTTTATGGACGAGATCTCATGGATCCGTTTGAAATAGGCTGAGTTGATGTAGCGTAAAATCTTATAGGACAGCGACACGTCCCTGAGAATGGTTTTTTCGAGTTCTTCAAATACAAAATCCTTTTTATTGATCTCCCCCATGAGCTGTAGGAGATTCAACTTGGATGGGGAAACATCTTTACCTTTGAACACCTCTGGCCTGCGGAAGAAAAAACCCTGAAAATATTCGAATCCCATATCGAGGGCAAACTGGAATTCTTTATAGGTTTCTACCTTTTCTGCCAGGAGTTTGACATGCGGAAAGCCGATCTCCTCTCGAAGTTTAGGGATATCTTCAATAGGGGTTGAACGGAAATCGATTTTTATGATTTTTGCCAAGTCAACCAATTGATCTATATCGGACTGGCACGAAAAATCATCCAGAGCAATCTCATATCCGTTTCTGTCAAGCTCCCTGCATGCCCCAATTACCTCCGGATGTTGTTTTACGTTTTCAAGAATTTCTACCGTGATCTTTTCACGGGGAAATAACATGGGTATTTTTTTGACTAATAATTCCTCTGAAAAATTTACAAACGCCTTTTTGTTTCCTGTGAGACTCTCGATGCCGATGGAAAAAAAGCTATTGGATAAAACGCTCGAAGTGGCCGTGCTTCCATCTATTTCGGAGAAAACATCCGATATCCCGTCGCGGAATAATAGCTCATACCCGTATATTTGCCTGCTTTTTGTCAATATGGGCTGTCTTGCTACAAAAACTTCCATGAAATGATCCTTTCGATCCAACAGTCATATTGCACAAATCATACCAGGGGGCAATATGGAAAATTCTATAATTATAATGGAGCATTAAGGCATGTTAGGAAGATCTGCCGGGAACCCAAAATCCTAAAATCAGATATGAATTTTGAAAAGCGTCAATCTTTTGACCTTTATATTAAATACTCGATAGTCTAAATTCAGATCAAGACACCACGTCCTATCGATAGACGGGCTTAATTATCGTATTCTTAGGAAGAGGATAGTGGAAAGAAGAATGAAAGAGATCCTGCATTAAAACTAATGATATGTCGATGATTGAATACATGAAAAAGATCATTTTATATTAATAATTCCAAAGATAGGAAGAAATTCTGGCATTATTTATGCATAATAAGATTTATGTTGGGATAAACAAGTCGTTGAAAAGCAGTTACATGGCTGAATGTAGTCGGGAGTGAATAAAATGACCGGTAAACAGGTTTTTGAAGAAATGGGAAAAGGCACCGTTTTTATCGTAGACGATGAAAAAAGCATGCTTCATGTAGAATCAAGAATGCTTGAAAAACTGGGCTATAATACATTCCAAGCGGAAACCGGAACCCAGGCTATTGAAATCTATCGGGAACATGAGGACCAAATTGATCTTACCATTCTTGATCTGATCATGCCCGGTATGCAGGGGGGAGAAGTCTATGAGAACATAAAGAAAATAAACCCCCATGCGAAGGTCCTTCTTTCGAGTGGATATAGTATTGACGGCGAGGCAAAAAAAATTTTAAATCGCGGGTGCAACGGATTTATCCAGAAACCTTTTGATATTCGAACCCTTTCTCAGAAAGTAGGGGAAATAATGAGAAATTTAACATCATTTTGATTAAAAATCCTGGATGTATTCCCCACCGCCGGATATATCAACGACGGCCTGGATTTCATCATATCCCTTTGCCTTTACCTTTAGTTCCCATATGCCGTCCTTAAGGCCGGTGAACTCATACCGACCGGATGCGTCGGTCCTGGTCGTCCTTTTCCTTTCACCCCTGCATTTCGCAGTAACCCTGGCGTTTTTTATGGGTTCACTTCTCTCCTTTCGATCCCTCGTGGTGATAATTTCCTCATAGGGATATTCTGGCCGTGAAGGATCAGCCCGGACAATTCCACGAATCGTACCCAGAAGTTCAGAGACGTTACCCGGGAGGTCTTTCGAATCCAGCTCTGACTCCGGTATGGCTTCCCGACCGAACCCTGGGGAATTATTTAATGTGATGCCATGCTCCAGGCGGCTGTCAGGAGGGACGATGATATGAATGGGAACGTCCTTTATCTTTTTCATGCAATCCTTTAAGGCCGTTGCCATGGAGTCACCGAATCCGAAATAGGCTTTATCGGCCTCCTGAATCATCAGGTTCGGAACGGCTATGAACTTAGACGCGGGTTTTCCGAGAAGGGCTTCATATACGTCAATAAAGAGATTGCCTTCTTTTCGAAACATCTTGAATTTGTGGACCCTTGCAAATATCTCTCCATCATTAATAATAGGCACCTTAAAATCCTTTCTCTATTGATAGTCTTGAGGCCCTTTTAACGGCGTTTCAGGAGAATCCAAAAAAATGATAATAAAATATCATGATTATAATAATTGTCAATTTGAAACAGAATACCCTGATCCACCATTTAGATGTCAAAGATCCTTTTTAACGATTCACCATTATTTTTCTAAGAATGTTATTTTTTCTTGTATTGGTTATTTTTTTTACGTATAAACCCGGCTAAAGAACCAAAGCCTTTATTTAAGCACGGATGTTGCGACAGGCGGCTTTCCTGTCATTCGGGTTAAAGGGGCGAATAAATCAGGTTGAAGGAGTTTTGGGATTATCAATGATGATATGTACCATATGTGGGACTTCCATTCATTCCATCGAAGAGGTCATCGAACAGGATTGGATCTTCTATTTTTTTGAGGGGGAGGATGAACACGGGCCTTTATGTCCCTCCTGTTCGGAATTATTGATCTCTATTGCCAGCGACGGGGCATACGAACTGAAACATGAGTATAGGGGAAAGATCGTATACAACGATCAGTTGGAGAGTTATGACGAGGATCCCTTCTCGGACGTCGTGCTGGGATTTATATTAAACTGATTTGCCCATGAACCTGGATTTGCCCGGGACTGGGGGCAGAAGACTCCACATGAAGTCCTATCTAATGTCCCTTCAGAAACAGTCCATTTCTGAATGGAACTTTCAGCGGTCAGCCCAACGGCCTTGAGACATGTCGACGAGCTTCTCGGCCATGAGCTCGAAGCAGGATGGCTCATGTCGAGTCGCTCAGGGACGAAAGACGATCAGCCGTCAGCCAAATCTTTGTTATTCATCTAAAGGCCCAGATCACCGGCGATATCCTGCATGGCCTTCAGACATAGAGCGGAGAACTCACCGATATCCATGTTCAGTTTTTCGCACTCCATTACAATTTCCCTGTCCACTCCTGCCGCGAAACTCTTCTCCTTCATCCTTTTTTTAATGGATTTGGGTTTCACGCTCCGGATCTTCCTGTCCGGATATACGAGGGTTGTCGCTATGATCAGGCCCGTGATCGTCTCTCCGGCGGCTAAGGCATGGTGAAAAATCTCCGATCGTTTTTCACCGTGGGCCTTCTCGTTATGCAGCTTTACGGCCCTTATTATCTCTTTGTCCACTCCTTTTTCCAAGAGGATCTTCTCCGTTTCGAACGTATGCCTTGAAAGATCCGAATCCACGATCTCTACGTCGAGATCATGAAGCAGGCCGGCCAGACCCCATTTTTCCCTGTCCTGACCAAGCCTGTCCGCCAGGGCCTTCATAACGGCTTCCGTGGCCAGACAGTGCTTGAACAGGTTCGGGTTCCGGATGTGTTCCTTTAATAGGGATATAGCTTCTTCCCTGGTGATGCCATAGTCCATAATGGTCTCCCTCTGTGATACATTATTTGTAACTATTTAGTCCTTTTCAACAGCTTGGGTGCTCAGCAATCTCTTTCCCGGGGCGAAAGCCAATAAAAAAGAGGCTCAAGGCTCAGGGCGTAAGGCTCAAGGTAAAACTTAAAAAATCGCTTTTTATTTGTTTCCCCTGCGCCCTGCGCCTTGTGCCCCAAGCCCTGCGCCTGCCTTTATTATCCCCGAGTACCCTTCTGTATTAACCATCTTTCAAAAGGCTAAAATGTTACCATTATTTTTATTGGGCCTGTTTTGACCCTGTATGGTGGAAAGGGTATAGAATAATCGGGAGAATATCAACCATCATGATTTGGAACTTGTCTAAAGGGGAATATGGATGTAATAAAAAAAAGGCGCAGGGCGCAGGGCGCAAGGCACAGGGTAAAAACAAATCAGAAAAAATATTTTTTCCATGAGCCCCGAGCCCTTGGTTTCGATATAGGCGAAAAAAATTTCGGGCAAAGTCCAATATCTTTCGCCCACGATATCCGGGATCACTGAGGCGTACATGGTTCCGGACCCTTAGAGGAGGCAACCTTGAGATTTGATAAATTAAATGACACGGACATGCAAGTACTTCGAAAAATAGTGGCCCCGGACCGTTTCTCAACGGGCGAGTCCAACATCCATCTCCACTCGAGGGATCAGTCAAAACACGAGCCTTCCCCTCCGGAGGCGGTTATCTGGCCTCTGGACAGATCGGAAGTCTCGGAGATAATGAGGTATGCTAACGGGCGGCTCATACCGGTAACGGCCTGGGGTTCCGGAAGCAGTCTTGAAGGCAATCCCATTCCCTTAGGGAGAGGTCTCGTCCTTGATTTTTCGCGTATGAACAGGATCATTGATATAAGGGAAGAGGATTTTCAGGCCGATGTGGAACCGGGTGTTATTTATCAGGACCTGAACATGAAGTTGCGGCACAAGGGTCTGTTTTTTCCCCCTGACCCGGGTGCCAGGGCGACCATCGGGGGCATGGTCGCCAATAATTCCAGCGGAACAAGGACCATCCGATACGGCTCCACCAGGGACAACATCCTCAGGTTAACCGTCGTTCTCGCGGACGGCGAGATAATGGAAATGGGGACCAGGGCTTCAAAGACCTCATCGGGCTATGATCTCCCCCACCTTTTTGTGGGCTCGGAAGGGACCCTCGGGATCGTGGTGGAAGCCACGGTCAGACTCGTGGGCCTTCCCGCGGAATACTCCGCCGCAGTTATCACCTTTCCTTCTGTCGAGGCGGCTGGCAAGGCGGTCTTTGATATTATCCGCTCCGGGCTTGATCCCGCTTCCCTGGAGCTTCTGGGCCCGGAGTGTATTGAACTAATTAACCGGGAACATGAGGATCTGGGCCTTAAGGTCATGCCGACCCTCTTTACCGAATATCACGGCCCTTCGATCAATCAGTTGGCGGATGTCCTCGAGATGGTCAAAGAGATCTGCGAGGAGCACGGCTCTAAGGAGTTCAGGACCGGCCTCGGAAGGGAGGAGAGGGACCGCCTGCTCGAGGCGAGGCACGAATTAGGGGAAATGATCTTCCGCAAACACCCGGACTGTTCGCCCATGTCACTGGATGTGGCTGTGCCTATCTCGGCCTATCCGGAAATCATAGCCATGGCAAAGGATGAGAGGGAAAAGGCCGGAATCCCGGCGTACATATTCAGTCACGCCGGAGACGGCAATCTCCATTTGGTCTTTGCCGGAAAGCGGGGCGACAAGAAGGAATGGACCTTGATTGAACAGGTAAACCAGTCTATCGTATTCAAGGCCCTCAGCCTGGGGGGAACGGCCACGGGAGAACACGGGGTTGGCATAGGGAAGAGAAGATTTATGGAAGCCGAGCACGGATATAGTCTGGAATGGATGAAGAGAATCAAGTCCCTGTTCGACCCGAAGGGCATCCTTAACCCCTATAAGATATTCCCATGAGATTAAAGAACCCCCATATCGCGGTTATAAAAAAATGGATTGAAGACGGGACCCGGAAGATATCCGTCAACGGCCTCTCCGAATCGGTTAGGGCCTATTTCTTAGCGAGTCTCCTGACAGAGATCGAAAGGCCCTGCCTCGTTATCCTGCCCAAGGCGAGAGACGCCGTGAGGTTTTTCAGGGAACTGGAGTTTTTTTTGCCCGAAGCCTTTGTTCATAGGGATTCGCAAGAACGAAGGCTTTTCGATTTCCCCCTGTACGATATCTCTCCCCTGGCCGGCCTGAGCCCCCATCGGAGCGTTATTAACCGGAGACTCCAGACCCTTTATGCCCTCACATCCATGAGATGTCCCGCGATCGTGACTTCCCTTGAGGCGGTCCTCTTTCGAGTCATGCCTAAAGAGGCATTGATCAGGGCCCTCGAATACCTGGAACCAGGGGAGGAATTCAGCAGGGAAGATCTCCTCCGCAAGCTTGAAACGGGAGGGTATGTGCATACTTCTCTCGTAGAGGAGGAGGGAGATTATTCCGTCCGTGGCGGTATTATCGATATATTCCCCCCCCTCTATTC
>CAYTUL010000182.1:0-7664 GCA_964441135.1 uncultured Desulfobacteraceae bacterium
ATGGCCTACAGCACCGGGAATATGTATTCCGAACACATTGCGAAACTTGTCGCGTGGCACCGTTACTATACCAGGTTCTGGAAACAATCGGTCCTGCTCTGTGACCTGCGGTGGCCTGATTTCATTAACCCGAGGATTCCCGGTGGGATAGGATCAACCGGAGAGTCGGAACCGGATTTTTTTAATGCCGTCACGGGAAGGCAATTCACTTTTTTAGACGGCATCGAACTGGGAAGAAAGATATGGAATCTCGATCACGCCATCTGGACACTGCAGGGAAGGCACAGGGATATGGTTCATTATGAAGATTATATATACAGAGTGCCCTTTAACGGTTTTTACTTTATGACCGGTAGAAAAAACGGGAAATGGGAATATCTAAATATGGCAGGGAGGTGCATCGATAAAAATAGGTTTGAAAAATTCAAAACACGTTTTTACACCCTGGAAGGGTGGGATCCGGATACGGGGTATCCTTCCCGTAAAACGCTCACATCTCTTAGACTGGCTCATGTCGCTGATGAGCTGGAGAAAAACGGTAAATTAGGACAGGATTGAGCCTTTCAAGTGGATTATAAACCGGCGTGAATAAATTCAAGGAGACCGAAATCCATGAAAAACGAAGACAGGAAGAATAACAAAAAAACTGATGAAGGCGTTTCCCGCAGGGATTTTTTAAAGTTTGCAGGGATGATTGCGCTAACCGCCGGTACGGGCAGAGCGCTTACAGATCTCATATGGATCGATGAAGCCATCGCGGCCATCCCTGCTTCGGAAGGCTATCTTCTTGTCGATACCAAGAAGTGCCAGGGATGTCTATCCTGTATGCTTGCCTGTTCTCTGGTCCACGAAGGTGTGGAGAATCTTTCACTTGCCAGGATACAGGTCATTCAGGACTCTTTTCAAAAATGGCCCGATGACCTGACCATTGAACAGTGCAGGCAGTGCACGGACCCGGCCTGCGTTGAGGCCTGCCCCACGGGCGCGCTTCACTGGGACGCCAGATACGGCAATGTCAGGATGGTGGATATTAAGAAGTGCAACGGCTGTATGGAATGTGTTGAGGCATGTCCCTATGAGCCGGGGAGGATCCTATGGAACGGGAAAGAGAAGCACGCACTGAAATGCGATCTCTGCGCAGACACACCTTTTCACTGGGACGAGGCAGGCGGCGGGCCGGCAGGAAAACTGGCCTGCGTGGAAGTATGTCCGGTTGGTGCAATAGCTTTCACAAAAAAGATCCCCGAACAGGAAGGGGACGAAGGCTATAGGGTGAACCTTCGTGGAAATTCATGGGAGAAATTGGGATATCCCCGAAATTAACGGATGCAGAAAGGAGAGAGAAAATGGTTAACCACCGAATGAACGGAATTTTAATCATGTTATCCGCCGCGTTTTTCATTTCCTTTATTATGGCATCATGCCAGTCCATCCAGAGTATAAAAAAGCCCGCCAAGGAGGAGATTTCCGGCGAGTATATTCTTAAAAAACACATCGCTGCCGTGGGCGGCAGGAAAAGGCTCGAAAAAATTCATAACCGGAAGGTGAAAATAAACCTGAATCTCTTGACTTTTCGGATGGAAATACCCCTGACCGTTTACCAGGAGCAGCCGAATTACTATTATTCCGTCGCCGATATGATGCGAAAAGCGGAAGCGGGGACGGACGGAAACGTGGTCTGGGAGATCAACCCAATGACGGGTCCCAGCATAAAGGAAGGCAAGGAGCGGGCAAATTTATTAATAGACTATAGCTTTAACCCGATCCTCTCATGGAAAGAGTATTTTAAAAACGCCGTGATTGAGGGTATGGAGGATGTAAAGGGGAAACAGTGTTTTAAGGTCATCCTGACACCCTTTGAGGGATCCGAAAGGACCTACTATTTTGATAAAGACAGCTTTCTAATCGTGAAAACGGCAATGGAAAGGAAAACGGCTTTTGGTGATGCCATGGTGGAGACCTACCTTGACGATTATAGGGAGGTCGATGGTGTTCTGGGCCCCTTTAAGTTTGAGACCTATCAGATGGGGCAGGCGGTGATGGCCGGGGTGATTGAAAGCCTTGAGACAAATATAGAGATGCCTGAGGGTGTATTTGATTTTCCTGAAAAGATACGAGAGCTTATAAAAGCAAGGTAATCGCTCCTCCCGTACAGGGCGGCGCCGACCGCCCTTATTGCCTCTACAATCCCCGCAGATGGAAAAAGGGAAAGATATGACATAATAGCAACGACATCTTAGAGGAAAAGGAAGAAACACGGAAGCGGTACGGATGAAATGAAATTTCAAAGGAGGGTATATTGCGGATAGCGATCGCGGGTGCCGGGATCGACGCGGCCTCCTCCCATGATAAAGGAAGGATCCGCTGCCGATGCGACGGCGCCATCCGTCTCACTTCACCCCATTATTCCCGGCACTTTCATCATAGGGAGGCCTCCTGTGAGATCTGGGGCGTTGGAGAAGCCATAGGATGCGTCGCCCCCTTGGCCGGAGACGGAATCGTCCCGGGAATGAAGAGCGCACGGATCCTTGTCCAATACTGGGATGATCCGGTGGGATACAGGAAGGCCGTCCTCAAGGAGTTCCGATGGATGAAGAGTGAGCGTGAGGTGATCGAGAAACTGAGAAACTCGAGGCATCCCGGGCTTTTTGACGCCGTGGTCCTGAAAAATAACTCCAGGAGAATGGGCATACGGGTCAAGTTTAATCAGGCGATAGGGTTGCTACGGCACCTGAAATAACCCCCTCCTCATTTCTTCCGGGTATGTGACCGTCAGGAGAATCGCTGGTATGAGGCCCCACAGGATATGCAGGAGACGATGCAATGGCCCGTGAAATCGTTCCGGGTCCCGGATCTGATCCCATGCCCTGCATGAGCATGCCTTTTCCCATATCACCCTTAATTTATTGAACCTTGGCACGGGCGGATATCCTTAAACCCAGGAAATAGATGACAACGACTGCAAGGACCCGGTCCCAATGGACGGGATCGGCAAGCATGGACCCTATAATGGAAAAGGAAAGGACCATGCCCGTGTAGGGGAGGAAAAGCATCCCGATAAAAGACCTGAACCTTTAATCCTCAGCTCCACTACAGTGTACACGAAATCCCGATTAAAGAACATCCCATGATATATGGGACGATGAGATAAAATCAGGGGAATTTTTTATTGAACTTCAAAGGGGATGGCAATCGACCTACCATTCCTCTTCCTCCATGCGAGGATCGATGAGTACGACAATGTTTAATGAGACATCTCGCAGTCCGATATCCTCCATGGAAATCCTCATCTTTGTTCCATGCACGACGTGCGGCGGAATACTCACGGAAAACACCCTTTCCGCTCTTACACGGCCGTATCCCTTACAAACGGGACAGAGAAAATCCTCCCAGAATCCGCGTCTCTTACACCTCGGACAGGGCTCAAACACGGGGACAGTTACGGGGAAAAGCCCCCCCTCGCAGCTTCCCCGGGGGAGAGGATCGCTTCATAGTAAAGGTCCTTCTCTCTTATCCCG
The DNA here is from genome assembly GCA_964441135.1 of uncultured Desulfobacteraceae bacterium. GTDB lineage: Bacteria > Desulfobacterota > DSM-4660 > Desulfatiglandales > HGW-15 > CAYTUL01. The sequence goes on from CAYTUL010000182.1 coordinate 3,519, forward strand.
CCCTTTTCACGGTCAAAGAACCCGGGCAGGAAACCTTCAAAAAAATTATCGGCAGAACTCGAAAAGTCCCTTTCCATTTCATCGAACAGGGACCTCCTCCTTTCAATAAATTCCGGTGCCCTCCGGATTCTGATTTCCGTGCCCCGCCTTTCCAGTTGATCATCATATTCCTTCCGTTTCGTTTCGTCACTGAGTGTCTCATAGGCTTCCCTTATTTCCCTGAACTTTTCGACGCTCTCATGGGAACGGGAGGTATCCGGGTGGTATTTCTTAACCACAGTTCGATATGCTTTCTTTATTCTCTTGATATCCGCCCCCCGGCTCACCCCGAGAACAATGTAATAATCTCTTGGCATCTTACTCCTCCCTTCGAATAATCATCGTTTTACACTGTATGGACGGGTATTCTCTCGAATCGCTCGCGAGCGGTAGATTTGATCCCTCCTTTCAGGACTTCCTAAGATGGTCCTTTCTGAATGTAAAAGGCGCCGGGAACAGCCTTCTGAGATCCGGCCTAAAAGAGCGGGTTTCTTACAACAAATGAATAATCCCAATTTCGAGGATGTCAAGAGGGGTCGAAAGAATCTTCACGGGCCGGACCCGGGAATGACCGGCTCCTCCAGGACGGTAAAACCCCTCGATTTTTTTCCGGGATCCCCGTATCCGGCACAATATTCTGATATGGCGTGCTTCATTCTCTCTTATATAGAACTAAAATCCCTTGATAAAAATTCACATTTTTAATAGAAATATTACTTTATCATGACACTTCCCTTTATAGATAACCCTATACGCATGGCCTTGCGCAGGAAACCGGAAACGGGCCGGGACAGGTCCTTGCTGTGTTAAAAACGGGGATTCCCATGAACCAACAACACGTACTTTATGAGGTAAAAGATCATATTGCTATTATTACCCTTAACCGTCCGGAGGTAAAGAACGCGTTTAGCCATGAAATGATCGACCTCTGGAACAGGTATCTGATAAAAGCCCGTGAAGACAGGGATGTAAGGGTGATTATTTTAACGGGAAAAGGCGATACCTTTTGCTCGGGCGGTGATATCCGGGAAATGGCCGAGGGAAAGCTTCGATCCTGGGACATGAAAAACTTTCTATGGGAAGGGGTGCATCGCATCGCCCTCACGTTAGAGGATCTGGATAAACCGGTGATAGCGGCCATTAACGGGGACGCCATGGGGGCCGGGATGGATATGGCCCTGATGTGTGACATCCGGATATGTTCGGAAAAGGCAAGGCTTGGCGAGTCCTATATCAATCTCGGTGTCGTCCCGGGCGACGGGGGTGCCTACTACCTTCCGGGTCTTGTGGGAATCTCAAAGGCCCTCGAGCTTTTTCTGACCGGGGATGTCATGAATCCGGAAGAGGCGTTGAAAATAGGTATCGTGAATCGTGTGGTTCCCCATGAGGATCTGTTGTCGGAAACATTAGCGCTCGCAAATAAGATCGCCGCGAAGCCGCCTATGGCGGTTCGGATGACGAAACGGGCCGTTTTCCAGGCCCGGAACAGCGACTTGAGATCCCATCTCGACTACATATCATCCCAGTTGGCATTGCTGACCGAAACAGAAGACCATTCGGAGGCGGCAAGGGCGTTCCTCGAAAAAAGGAGGCCCGATTTTAGCGGCAAGTAGATCCCCCGGGTAGACCCCGGCCGGGCACTTTGATTATATGCCGTTCCGTTTTTTCATCCCTCATGGACGACCGGACAGGCGGAATCTCCATGCTGCAGTGCCGGGAAATGCAATCCCTGTCATGGCCCCTGGAGTGTAAAATGTGAAAATTACCGATTCCGGTATTTTGCACATTTTCGCAGGTTAAATCAGCACCACCGGGTGAAAGGGTGGATTCATTAAGATAAAAAAGGACATAATCCGATGCCGCATATTATCCTCTGCATGAAGATAATCATTGATCCCGAGATACCCTTTTCCATATTCAATATAGACAGGGAAAACAGAAAACCCGTACCCCCTTCGGGGATACCCCCCCTGTTCAGCCCTTTCGATGAAAACGCCCTGGAAGCCGCCCTGAGAATGAAAGATCAAGGAGACTGCAGGGTGACCGTACTGAGTCTGGGGAAGACCATTCCAAAGGCGGTCCTGCAGAAGGCCCTGGCCGTGGGAGCCGATGAGGCGATTGCCTTAGAGGACCCGGAGTTTGATGACCTCGATCCCTTCAACACGGCCCGGGCACTGGCCGATGCCGTCAAAAAGATAGGGGAATACGATCTTATCTTTATGGGCCGCCAGGCCGCGGACTGGGATGCGGGACTCGTATGGGCGGGGGTCGCGGAACTTTTAGATATTCCGAGCATCACCATTGCAGGGAAAACGGAGATCATGGATGGGAAACTCCTCGTTGAGAGGTTTGTATCGGACGGTATCGAGGTCCTGGAGTCGGACATGCCCGCGCTGGTGACCTTTACCAGTGAAGCGGGTGAGTTGAGGAATGTATCCCTTTCCGCGCTGATGAAGGTGAGGAAGCAGGAGATTCCCCGGTGGTCGGCATCGGATCTGGGATTCAGCAGATCGGCGATGATGGAAATAGGAGATCTCTATGAGCCGGATCTGGGCCTGGTCGACTGTTATCTGGTCCAGGGTGAAAGTGCGGAAGAGAAGGGACGCCGCTTGGCAAGGAAGCTTCTGGAAGAAGGCATTATTCATACCGGGATGTGAGGGAATTCATGGAACAGTATCAAAATATTCTGATTTACGGGGAGACGAACGGGGACCGGTTTTCCCCTGCGACCGTTCAGCTTTTGGGAATGGGCAAGAAATTGTCCGAAGCCCTGAACCAGGAGATGCAGTTGCTCATCCTGGGTGGGGAACCTCAAGCTTCCATGGCCGAAGGATTCGGTTACGGGGCCGGCAGGGTGTACACGGTCCTGGATCCCCTGCTCGTAAACTATACCACCGATGCCTATTTACAGGTTATGGAACAGGTTGTGAACCGGCTGAAGCCTTCCATTATCCTTTTTGGACATAATGACAGGGGACTGGACCTGGCCCCCCGCCTGGCCTTTCGATTTAAAACAGGAGTCACTCTGGATTGCATCGATCTGAAGATCGACCCGGACCGGGGTTTACTGGAACAGGTGAAACCCGTGTTTGGAGGAAAGGCCCATGGTCATTATTTTGCTATGGATAGATATCCGCAGATTGCGTCTGTCAGGGACGGGGCCCACGCTCCCGCAGAGTACGATGCATCAAAGACCGGTGAGGTCGAGCGCTTGGACCTGACCATTGATCCGGCCGGGATTCGAACCCGGTTTTTGAGAAAAGAAGAGGACGAGAACCTGGCCCAGGCATTGAAACTGGCTGTCGCTGACGTGGTCGTGAGCGGGGGGCGCGGCTTGAAAAAGAAAGAGGGCGTTGAGCTTATCCGGGAGACGGCCGATCTGCTTCATGGGGCCCTAGCAGGCAGCCGGCCCGCCGTTGACTATGGATGGCTGCCGGGGTCCCTGCAGGTAGGGTTGACGGGCCGGAAGATAAGTCCCCGGGTTTATATTGCTGTGGGTATTTCCGGGGCATTGCAGCACATGGCCGGATGCATGAAATCGAAGACTGTCGTGGCTGTCAACAGGGACGAGACGGCGCCCATATTCAAGTTTTCTCATTTCGGGGTGGTCGGGGATTATAAAGAGGTCCTTGAAGCCTTTAATGATGAGATCCGTCGAAATCACAGCCCGTAGCCTGGGCAATCACCTCAAAATCATGGGCCGGAACCTTCAGATGACCGAATCGAAAAGCGGCACCCCAATGTGTTTTATTTTTTATATAAGATAGCTTATCCAGTTCACAGATAAGGGCCCCACTGATTGACCGTATCCTGGATATATCCGGGCGGCAAATCCGTTACGATCCTGTTGTGGCCCGGGAGAAGTATATCCACCTCCAGCCCTGCGAGACGCATGAGGGAATTCTTGAGCGCCTGGGCGTCGGCACCATGGAGATCGAACCTGCCGATGGCATAATCGGCATAGACCACGTCGCCTGGAATAAGGATCTTGTCAAGAGGATGATACAGGGCGACACTTCCAGCCGAGTGCCCCGGGATGAGCAGGATTTCCCAATCCATGCCCCCCAGGGTCAATTTCTCTCCACCCTGGAGTTTCCTATCCACCTG
>CAYTUL010000183.1:0-7642 GCA_964441135.1 uncultured Desulfobacteraceae bacterium
CCCATTTCTCTTTCTTCAATGCATGATAGAGGGGAGCCACCTTCATAAAGTTGGGCCTGGCAGCCGCGATGAGATGTAGGTGTATTTTCTTGTTGTTTCTTATCATTTACTATCCGTCTATATAGCTTAATTTCTTAGATTTACCTTTCATGTAGACTCGGACTCCGCTCAAGTCTTGATAGAAGCAGGTAACAGAGGAATACAAGGATAAAGGCTATAATGAAGACGAATATCCCTGATATCTCATGCAGGAATCCCTGGGCCGTTTCCGCCCCGAACCTTTCGGCTAAGACGGCTGTCAATGAAAGGCGAAAAACATTGACCAAAATCGCAATAGGAACGGCCAATAAAAAAAGTATCCACTTGTTTATTATATGCAATGAACTTATGTATGCAAAAGCACCGCTCAATGCCAATAATGAAGTCAGGGAACGAAGGCCAGAGCAGGCATCCACGACCTCTAACGTTGTTGCTGCCAGGTGAAGCACATTGCCTTCCCGCAATATTGAAATCCCTATGGCATTTACAATATCTGCCGTAATTCCGGCCGCGAAAAGCTGTAAAGGAAATGCTATCTTATTCCAGATTATCGCAGGAATAGGTATCATAAAAATCAAATAGAGTATCGGGACGATAATTTTTTTGACGATATTTTGACCCAATAAGAATATTGCAAGACCCAAGAGGGTTATTACAATTGATATTCTCATTGTGAATAGCTCCGCACCGATATTACCAATTAAAAAGAGAATCATCCCGAATACGATGACAAGGAGTCCCCAGTTGTTTGGACTTATTTCAGCTTTTGATAGCTTGCCCTTTTTTTGCCATATCATAAAGCCTGCGATAATCGGGATTAGAAATCCATGGGAAAAATTAGGATTATCGGACCAGTCCCTAACTAATTTAATGATTGCATGATTGAAAAGGATTAAAAATGTGATAGTCAGGATAATAATCTGCCAGAAGATTGATGATCGTATTCTTAGTTGCCAAAAATTCTTCAAGTAGCTGGAATTTATTTCTTTTTTCGTATTCATTGAGTTTGCCGGGCTACTGGAATTCATCCACTTTATTCGAAAAATCCCTTACCTCGCCCCTCTGCCTAATAGAACTATCTTCACAGTATGGAAAATAACCATTAAATCAAAAGCAAAGGACATATTTTTAATATAATATAGGTCATACCTTAGTTTCTCGAGCGCGTCTTCTTCCGTTGCCCCATAAGGATATTTAATCTGTGCCCATCCGGTTACTCCCGGTTTTACGCTGAACCTTTCATTATAGTAGGGAATGGTTTTTTTAAGCTTTTCCACAAAATACTGGCGTTCAGGCCTAGGCCCCACAAAACTCATTGAGCCAATAAAAACGTTCCATAGTTGAGGCAATTCATCGATTCTCAGTTTCCTTATTATTTTGCCGACCCTTGTTACCCTTGGATCATCTTCAGTCGCCCAGACGGGTCCGCTCTCCTTTTCCGCATTCGCTTTCATGGAACGGAATTTATGCAGGGTGAATATCTCGCCATATTCTCCGACCCTCTCCTGTGAGAATAAAACGGGTCCTGGTGATTCCAACTTTATGGCTACCGCAACCATGAGAATAAGAGGAGAAGATAATATCAATAATATTGCCGAAAATAACAACCCGATCGATCTCTTTGTTATTCTTGAAATTCTTGATTTTACGAAGCCGTCAGAAAAGATAAACCAGCTCGGGCTGATTTTTTCCACTAACAATTTACCGGCTACTCTTTCATAAAAGCTCTCTCCGTCAATGATATTGATACCCCTTACTTTACAGTTTAAGAGTTCTTTATAGGGCATCACTCCCCTTTTTTGGTCCAGGGCCACGATAATACTGGAGACCTCCTCTGCCTCCGCGAGATCACACAGATTATCAAAGCCACTCCGAATCGGGATACCTTCAAATTCCTGAAAGTCCTTTTCTCCATTGTTACAATCAAGCGTATATCGGATGTCATAACTAATGTCCCTTCTGTTCCTTAATTCTCGAAGCATATCTCTTGCCAAGGCCCCGGTTCCGAGCACAATAACTTTTTCGGCAAATAATTGTCTTCTAATGACGAGAGAATAAAGAAATCGCCAGGAAACAAGAAATAGGAGCAACAGGACGAGACTTATAAAAAAAATCCATCTTCCGATTACAAGAGCCGGCCATAGAAAGTAAATAATAGCGAGTACAATAGAGGTTACGCCTATTGCCTGGATCAATCGGGAAGCCAGATCAATGACACTGTCCGTTGCTTTAAACTCATAAAGATCGTTAAAATAAAGACTTAATTGAGTTGTTATCGTTATTAAAAGGACCTTGGGCCAGATCAGCTCTAACATATCTAACAGCCCGATACCTCGACCGAGGGAGAAAAAGGTAGCTAAGGTTACAGCCAAAAAAATGAGTACCCCTTCGCCGATAATAAAAATTATTTTACGTGGAGAAACATATTGTCTGAATAGCCGGATCATTTTTTATAATAATCTCTATAGTAGTATCCATATCGCTTCAAACTGGGTTCATAACCATTAAAAACAATACCAAAGATTTTTTTCTTTTCCAGTTTTTCTATGTTCTTCTTAATTACCTCCCTCGGCGTTTTCCGGGCCATTACCACGAATACGATTCCGTCCACATAGTTTGATAATACGCTCGCTTCAGACGTAACCTGGATTGGCGCTGCGTCTACAATAATGAAACGATCATCATATCGTTCCCTGACTTCATTTAAAAATTTCTTCATTTCTATAGATGCCAATAACTCGGAAGGCTTATCAGTAGAGGTCCCGGCAGGCAGTAGTGAGAGTTTATCGACCCCGGTTCTTATCAGCAGATCAGGAAGTTCCCCCCTTCCCGTCAACAACTCATGCAGCCCCGCCCTATTCGGGCATCCAAATATCTCATGCAGATTGGGGCTTCGAAAATCACAATCCACAAGCATGACATACTCATTCATCCCCTGGGCGATACTTGCCCCCAGGTTTGCCGCCACAAAGGTCTTTCCTTCGCCCGGGAATACGCTGGTCACCATAATAACTCTTTTTCTAACACCATTCTTAGGGAAAAGGATTTGTGACCTTAATGTCTTAAAACTCTCCGCTTCAGCGGACCCCGGCGCGGAAAGCACTACAAGTTTATCTCTAAAACCATCTTGGCCGACAAATTCTAGGGTACGGGATTCATCATCACTGTTAATATCAGAAAGGTCTCCTTTTATTGATTTCTCTTTTTTACGCTTTTCAAGTGCATCGTAGATCTTACCCAATATTCACCTCGTTAAAGCGAATAACCTTTGGCAATAAGCAAAAATCTTTAATAACCAATGAATCATTCATCTCGAACCTATGACCGGCCATTTTTTATTTCTGAAAGAGGAGGGAAAATGATATTCTGCCCTACATAAATGCTGTTGATATCCTTTAATTCGGGATTGTACGTTCTTAACATATCAAGGATGTCCTGACCTGTCCTGCCATAAATCTTTTTCATCAGTCTTGCTATATTATCTCCTTCTTTTACGATAATTATCGGCCACGAAGGAGGCACATTTCTCATCTCTATTGATGGATTCCCTGTCCTTACTTCATTCAAGTAATTATTCTGGTTGTCGTTCATCTGTTCATTTGTTGCGTCATGTCTGGAACTGAGTTGGCTCTTATCCGAGTTTTGTACTTCCTGCTCTCTTTTCAGCACGTCAATTAATTGAAGCTGATATCTTTTTATATCGGACTTAAATGCTTTGATCTCCTCCTCAAGATCATTTACCTTCATATCGATACCCTGTTGCTGAATAATAAAAAAACGGAGGCTAACTGCTACTATGAGAATTATAATCGCGAACATAAAAAAGAAAGCGACCCACCTCCAGTATTTCCGAAATCCTTTCATGGGTGGAAGTCGGTTATCGAAAGGATTTTTATGGTGCTCAACGGCGTTCCCTGTCTGCTCTTCAGGTCTGATATCCCTGTAGCACTCTTCAACCATTTTTATAGTGACCTTCTTTCTGTCACGTGAATATCCCAATAGAAGCGTGTTGTCCGCAATGATATTGATCATTCTCGGATAACCCTTTGAGTATCCATAAATGGATATGATTGCATCTTCCTGGAAAATCTTTGTCCCATCTTCCGCGCCAGCTAATCTTAACCTTGTAAGAATATATTCCCGCGTTCCCTTCATATCAAGGGGCTTCATGTGGTAGCGGATTCCTATCCTCTGAAGAATCGGTTTGCATCTGGGCTCGCTTAATTTTTTATTGAACTCCGGTTGAGCTACAAGAAGGATATTAATCAACTTTTCTTCCCCGGTCTCCATATTGGAAAGCAGCCTGATCTCTTCAAGCAGATCGAAAGATAGTTTTTGTGCCTCGTCTACGATGAGAACGAAAATATTTCGCTTGCGGATACATTGCTTTAAAAATGACTCGAACTCCAGGAGGACCTCTCTCCTGGTCTTGAAACGAAAGTTTTTTTTTATGACCTCATGGGCCAAATGCTTCAAGAAATCCGTTGGCGATAAAAGAGGGTTTGAGAGGTGAACGTAAAGGGTATTTTTATCAAGATTATTCAGAAGGGCATGAATCATGGTCGTTTTGCCGGTGCCCACATCCCCGGTGAGGAGAACAAATCCTTTTTTTTCTTCAACACCGTAGGTAAGAAGTGCAAGGGCCTCCTTGTGTACCTCACCTAAATAAAGAAACCTAGACGATGGCGTCAGGTCAAAGGGCTTTTCTCGAAGATTATAAAAATCGGTGTACATGATTGAAAGGTTCAGGGCTTAAGGTTAGGGGGATAATATTTAAAAAATATGTTTTACGAATATCAGGGTGTTATTTAGTCCTTTCGCCGTAATGACAACGGCTGTTAGGGAGAGTATAAAACCTATCGTAATAGACGTTATCGTCAGGATATTATTTATTTTTTGTCTTTTTACCTCTTTCTCCGTATTCAGTATGGGAATGCTTATAAGAACAGGGAGACCAAGTTCCTTTTCCATTTCATCGGGAAGCTTGTATGAAGTGTCCATAAATTCAATTAGATAGGCCAATCCACACCCGAGGCCTATCCCTATCGCAATTGTCATTAAAAAAAGTTTTCGAAAATCCGGTTTAATAGGGCGAGTCGGTGTTTTGGCTGGGTCAAGCACCCTGAACTGTTCTCCTTTCTGCTTCTTTTCCATGCTGACTGCTATTTCGGCCTCAAGTCTTCTGCTCAGCATGGAATTATAGAGCTGCCGAAGATTATCATAATCACGGTTAAGGGATAACAGTTCTTGCTCCCTTTTAGGCGTCTCATCCACTCTCTTCTGATAATTATCCATTTGAGATTTGGCTTTTTTTATTTCGTTCTTTAGATTCTCGATCTCCCCGTTAATTTGATCTAACTGGCTACTAAGGATAGCCACCGGGTCTTGCTTTATTTGTTCTGTCTTTGTGGACTCCGGCTGCGGAACAACATCTCTAACTCCGGTTTTATTATCTTCTTCCGTCTCAAGCCTTGCGATCATCTGTTTCATCCGTTTCACATCAGGATGATTCGCGGTGTAACGACTCTCAAGGGATGCAAGTTGCTTTTTTAGGGTGATAAGCTCTTCAGGCTCAGTATCCTCGGATGTAGGAATTACCGGGAGTTCAACATCGAGCGGGCTTTGACCGGCCTCGGCGGCTTGTTTTTGAAGGATCTCCAGATCAGCTTTCTGTTTTTGTATGACCAATTTCCGGTTTTCTACATCACTTAAATTATTCCTCAATTGATCCATTTGTAATTGAAGTCTTCCTAAAATATTGAGATTTGCCTGAAGTTGCTCGGGCATGGCCCCCATATGTTTCAGCCGGTATTCTTTCAGCCTTTCTTCCTTTTCAACCAGGCGTCTTGTTATTGTCTCAAGCTCGTCTGCTAAAAAATTCGCGGTCCCTAATGCCTGGGATTCCCTTATTTTTAAGTTCTCCGATATAAAATTAGAGGCCAGGGCATTCGTCACCTGCATGATCTTCCTGGGGTTCTTTCCCTGAAAAGAGATCGAAAAGGCGTTTTCTCCCCCGCCATGCCGGGCCACATCGATTTTAATCCCCTTTCTCAACCTTTCAACCTTGGCTTCGATGGGTATATGCTTCTCGGACGGACTGTTATACAAATTGTATTCCTGGATTATCTTCTCGAGGTTCGTCCTGCTCGTCACCTCCTGTGTGATCGTCCTCAATCTGTCATCCGTGCCGCTTGAGATGATGGCCCTTACAAAGTCCTGGGGCACCTTTTGAGGTTGAACCAGTATCGTAGTCTTTGCTTGGTATATTTTAGGGGCTTTCAGGATATAATATGAACCGGCCAGTATCACCAGCAGAAACGTGATGATAATCCAGTATTTCCGCCGCAAGGCCATGTCCAGGTATTTCGTGATATCAAAGTTATCCATTTTATTGAACCATTCGTATATAAGATTTAGTACGCGTCAATCGGTATAGGGATTTCTCGTTATTCCCAGGTCATGTATTTTAGAAAAGAGTGTCTTATAGCTTATTTTAAGCATCTTAGCCGCTTTGCTCTTATTCCAATCCGTCATTTGCAATATATGTAAAATTGCCTTTTTTTCTATATACTTAGATGCCTCTGACTTTATTTCCTTAAGGGGTTTAAGGGGATCATCTTCAGCGCTTTTATTACGGCTTTTCCCCTGCACGTTGAATGATGAAGTAATGATTTCATGAGATACAGACGGGTCATCTTCCTCCATATTATTCGCGAATTCTGTTATAATCTTTTCTGGCATATCTCCCATCATTAACCTCAGAATAATGCTGGACAACTCCCTCACATTTCCCGGCCAGTGATAGATCTGAAATAGATCCTTGAGGCCTGAATTGAGAGTGAATGGCCGATCTATCTGAAGTTCAATCTGATTTTTTCGAATAAAATATTCCGATAAGAGGGGGATATCCTCTTTTCTCTCCCTTAGGGGGGGCATCTCAATACGGATAATATTCAACCGATAGTAGAGATCTTCCCTGAAAAGTCCGCTTTTTATGTCTTTATCGAGATCGTGATTCGTGGAAGAGATCACCCAGGAGTCCGCCTTCACATTCTTTGTCCCGCCCAAACGGTTGAATTCACCACTCTGCAGTACATTGAGCAATTTGGACTGGAGGATCAGGGGCATATCCCCAATCTCATCGAGAAAAATGACCCCCCCGGATGCCATTTCGAATCTCCCTATTTTTAATTTATCGGCACCCGTGAATGCCCCCTTTTCATAGCCGAAGAGCTCACTTTCAAGAAGAGTGTGAGGCAGCGCCGCACAATTTACCTTGACGAACCTCTTTTTTCTTCTTGATGAGGAATTGTGAAGTAGTCTCGCGACCACGTCCTTACCCGTACCGGTCTCTCCCAACAATAGCACATTCAATGCCATGTTCGAGACCATAGTGACCAGTTCCCGGATCTTTCTGATGGATGGATGATTCCCGATTAAAAGATGATTCATAATGTGGTAAATTTTTACATACTCTCGATTTTTTGTCAATATTTAATGGTATTTAGAGATCAAATTGACCAGAAATTAATGAGTAAATGTTAAAATACTTAGGAGCCCAGCATTCTTATTCCCGGGGCGAAAGCCAATAAAAAAGAGGCTC
>CAYTUL010000184.1:0-7566 GCA_964441135.1 uncultured Desulfobacteraceae bacterium
TATCCGGGTGGAAGATCTTTCTTACCGCGGGAATCGGACCCAGGCCCATATAAGCGGGATCAATACCCGCTGTGGCATATGACCGGATCTTTGCAAGCGGTTTCAAGCCGAGGTCCTTGGCCTTGCTGTCCGACATGACCAAGAGAGCCGCAGCTGCGTCATTGATACCGGAGGCGTTTCCGGCTGTAACGGTCCCATCTTTCTTAAAGGCCGGGCGAAGCTTTGCCATCTTTTCCACGCTGGTCTCCATAGGCCTCTCATCCGTGTCAAAGACCAGGGGATCGCCCTTGCGTTGCGGGATGATCACCGGAACGATCTCATCCTTGAAAAGACCTTCGGCAATGGCATTTCTGGCGCGTTGGTGGCTTAGGGCCCCCAGTTCATCCTGTTCCTGCCGGGAGATGCCCATTTTTTCCGCAATATTTTCGGCCGTAACCCCCATATGGTAGCCGTAAAAGATCTCAAAAAGGCCATCAAATACCATGAGATCTACTAATTCCGTATTATTCATGCGCGCGCCCCAGCGGGCCGCAGGGACACCGTAAGGGATCATGCTCATATTTTCCATGCCGCCCGCTAGAATCACATCCCCGTCACCGGTCCGGACGGCCTGCGCTGCCAGGGCCACCGCCTTCATACCGGAGGCGCATACCTTATTAATGGTCAGGGCATTGGTCTCCTTGGAGATGCCGGCCTTGATCATGGCCTGCCGGGCCACATTCTGACCCTGGCCGGCGCCCACCACATTTCCCATAATGACCTCATCAATCTGAATGGACTGAAGCGAATCATCATAGTCATAGGCCTTTTTCTCAAGCTCGATCATCCCGCTTCCCTTCAAGGCATCGGGTTCAAACCCAACAAGCTCTTGGGACGCCTGTGGCCTCAGATTTACTTTTTTTAGGGCCTCCTTTAATACCAAAGCCCCCAATTCCACAACCGGCGTTTCTTTCAATGCCCCGCCGAAACTCCCTACCGGTGTCCGGACACCGGAAACAATCACTACATCCTGCATAATCCTATCTCCTTTTATTTTTTCTGAATAGCCCGGGTAATGAAGGTGTGTCTTTATGAAGGACAATCCGGCCCATCACCCCCCGTCCAGTCATTTGGGCAGGGAGTATAGGCGAATAGCCCTTTGGTGTCAATGAGAACTTCGTGTTTTAGGGGTTGGGAACTCGGGAGGGATGGATTTATATTAAAAAAACCCGGGACCTTTACGGCCCCGGGTTTAGTGTTACATGATCAAGCAATCGATCTCTAGAAATTGATCTCCCACTTTACACCGTATTGCATTGTTTCTGCCTGTTCTGTTACTACCCCGGCATTACTAGTCGAATCTTCGTCATCAACCAGGGCGATTTCCGGACGCATGACAAAATTCTGCGCTATCTGGATGGGAACAGAAAGGGCCCAGCCGCTCTTGGGATCATCAGCAAGTGAACCAGGAGTGTCATTGGTTATGTCTTGAGTGCCGTAGACCACATTAAAGGTGACCTTAGGCAATTTGTACCCAAACTGAAATTGCATGGCTTCTGTTTCGGAATCATAAAGGCTGGTACCGATAATACTGTACGGGCTGGTAGTTATTTGGTAACTTCCCTGTAGCACTATAGGACCCATACCCCATGACACGATGATGCCATACCCTGTGGAATCAAAGCTCATGCTTTGGGCGCTTGAAGTCGTCCCATCATATGCATCATAGGAATCCATCATCCCGTATAGCTTAAGGCCGACACCTCCGAACGTGAAGGCGACTTCGGTTTCGAGCCTGGGAATGCTTGCTTCTGCACTATTAGTGTAAGGGGCAATCCCACTCCCTTTTTTCGGCGTCAAGCCGTAGAGCTTAATATAGGCCGGTCCCGCAGGAAACTCGTATCCCACTCCGGATTCCATAACCGATATGATGGGGCTTCCCACTGTGGACAACATCCAAACTGGCGGTGGGTGGAACGTGGGGGTCCACCAGCGGCCGACGCGCAATTTACCAGGCCCCATTTTATATGTGCCCCACCACCCCTCGGAATCCAGGCCTGTCAAAAAGCCACCCGGCTCGGAGCGCACACAGAAATAGGCATCAATCTCATCGGTCACCTTGATATTGGCGCCGAAGTAGGACCAATTGGAGTTATCCCACGTTAGATCTGTCGTATCCAAAGCGGGCTCCGGATTGTCCGTATCCTGCCAATATGTGCTTACATGCACCCTGCCAAAGAAACTAAAATCCCCTGCCGCGGCAGGCAGTGCAAAGGCTACGAGTGCTGCAGCAATTGCTAGTACGAATAATTTCCTCATAACTCTTTCCTCCTAAAAAAGTTAATGAAAAACGAATACGCGATCTCACTTGTTGCACGTAAAATTCTTTCCTCCTAATATCACCTCCTTTCTCTTTGAATTTTAATCCCATGACTTCTGTAAATAGAGCCATTGAAGCATTATCAAACCATCCTTGTCAAGTTTTTTTTGATATATAAAAAATGGTTTGACAATATTTAGGAACCGGAACACACGATTATATTTTTAAAATGAACGAAAACGAAGCATAAAGATATAGGTTTCGAATGTCAAGGCCTTTAGGACCTTATTTTCAGGTTTTTTATTTGACTTCCGGAATGATCTTTCTTAAGATCACGGTCCAAATTGACATTGTCACTACCATGAGCGGAGTCAAAGGGAAAATCCAGAAATAATTAACAATTCCAAATAGTTCTGGATCTCCGGCTGCTTTGGGCGGGGGATGACGAAATGTAAAATAGCCTCGTAGGCTGGAATCTAATTACGAGACCAAATTTTAACCATTTAATAATTGGATAAATTCCTATGAACAGAAGCAACCCATTTAAAAAAATCGGTTTATTCATTCTTATTTTTATTTTCTTTACCTCCCCATCGCTATTCGGGGCAAACAAACGGGTTATACTCTTTCCTTTTGCCATCTATGGTGATTCATCAAAGGCCTATCTGAGCCAGGGGCTCAAGAGTATGCTCAGATCCCGCCTCTCCGGCGTGGGAATCACGATTATGGATAACGAAAATTATGGATCGCGGCTTGATGAAGATGAAAAACAGGGAATCATCTCTGAAAAACGGGTTGAAGAACTGGCCGCTGATCTTGGGGCGGATTATGCCGTCTTTGGGAGCGTCACCACGGTCGGGTCGAGCTATAGCCTGGATATATCGGTTCTGGACCGAAGTGGAAAGGAACCCCGTTTATCCAGGGTCTCTGAAGTCGTGGAGGAAGATCAGCTCATACCGAGGTTGGCTGAGATTGCTACCCGGCTCAGAACCGTTTTTCAAGGAATACAGACTGCTCCTGAAAAAGGCGCCGAAGCAACCGCAGTCCCTGTCGAACCAGCCAAACCAGCCGAACCTGGCGAAACCCCAGAAAAAATATCCAAGGATGAGAGGGATCTTACAAATCTCTCTCTGAGCGGTGAACGTGCCATCCCCATGATGGTCATGGCGTTTGATACGGCGGACTTAAACAATGACGGGGCCCCTGAATGGATCGTGGTGGGCCAGCAAGACCTGTTCATTTATTCCAGCGAAAAGGGTACTTTTGTGCGAAAGGATGGCCTGGAGGCATCCCAAGGCGAGATGTTTTTAAAGGTGAGCGTGGGTGACGCGGATCAAAACGGTAAACCGGAGATCTATCTGGTAAGCCTTTACGGCCAGAGAGTACGAACCGTGGTCTGGGAATGGTCCGGGACATTTAAACGGCTTTTTCACATCACCGGCAATGTCCGGGTCCTCAGGGAGCCGGGACAAACCAAACCCCGTTTACTCTTTCAGGACACTCGCATCGATGAACCCTTTTATGGAAAGATATATTGGATGGATTACGAAAAAAAGGACAAATTGACCCGAAGGGAACCCTTGACACATCTGAACGATGTCCAGTTTTACACCCTGACCTTTCTTGACCTTGACAAAGACGGCCGTATGGAATGCCTGGGTCTGGACAATGACTCATATCTTCACGTCTGGGACTCGGAAGGTGTAAGTGTTTGGGAAAGCGAGGAAAAAATGGGCGGCACCAATAATAATATCAGGCTCAATGTAAATCAACTCCATCTTCCCATATCCAATATTGCCCTAAACAGCAGGCTGGCCATTCTGGACCTGGACAGGGACGGCAATGAAGAGATCGTGGCCGTAAAAAACATACCGGAGTTGGACATATCTGAAGCACTCAGGATCTATAAAAAGGGCCATGTAACGGCCTTTAAAATAGAAAAAACGCAACTGGTTCCAATCTGGACATCCAAAAATATCGATCAATGCATCACCGATATACAGACCGACGGCCGGACCTTGTTCCTGGCAACCCATAAGGCCCAGCGATCATATCTCTCCAAGGGGTCGGGTAAGATTATGTGGTTTGAATAATGCGGGACGATAGGTCAAAACAACACCTCCACAAGGATCTCAGATAATTCCTTGACAGGCAGGCCCTTTTCCGTAGCCGGATCTTCAAGGGTCATGACACAAAACGGACAGCTCGTTGCAAGCTCATCCGCCCCTTTTTCAACGGCCTCCAAGACCCGCTTTTCACTGTTTCGCGGATATGTATTCTCTGCCTCATAAAACATGCGTCCACCCCCTCCTTCGCAACAGAGAGAGTTCTCCCTTGCTCCTGAAAATTCCAGGAGTTCCAGGCCTTCAATGGCCCTGAGAATCTTTCTGGGCTCGTCAAAGATCTTGTTTTGTTTTCCAAGAAAACAGGGATCATGGTATATTACCTTTTTATTATAAGGCTTGTTGAAGACAAGGGCCCCTTCATCGATCATAGCTGCTACGACCTGGGTATAGTGGAAGACCTTGATACCCAGGTCGCCGTATTCGTTTTTCAAGGTATTCATGCAATGCGGGGAAAGGGTAATAATCTCCCGTACCCCATACTTTTCAAAAGCCGCCGCATTCTCCTCCTGCAGCTCTTCAAAAAGCCCCAGTTCACCTATCCGTCGAATCTCATTCCCGCAGCAGGCCTCCTCCGTCTTAAGGACACCAAACTCCAGACCGCCTTGATTGAGTATTCGTGCCACATTTACGGGTATGACCATGCAGCGGGGATCATAGGCCTGGATACAGCAGGTAAAAAGCAACCGCTTGGATTCCGTCTCACTGACATGGGGAATCTCTATATTCACCTCTTTCAACCAATCGCCTCGTTTGCTCCTGGGCCGGCCCCACGGATTCTTCTGGACATAGGTAATCTCCAGCGCCTTTTGAATCGATAAAGGAATCTGCCCCTCTTCAACAGAAGCGGACCGAATATCAATAATCATCTCAGACGGTTTGACATCCCTTGGGCATCGAAGGGTGCACTCCCCGCATGATGTACAGTACCATGGGTTGATATCCCCAATCCCGCGGCCCAACACCTTTTTTCTTACTGTTTTGCGTATATTAAACGGTGTGATGCCCGCCTCCGGGCAGCTTCCCACGCACATGCCGCACTGCATGCACATATATACTCTGCTTTGGCTCTGAGTCTCCATATTCTACCGGGTCATAAGCTTCTTTCGTCTCCCAGAACGGATGATCAGCGGTTCCAATATTTCGCTCGAATTTCCTTTTTAACGATCTTCCCTTGCGGGTTTTTTGGAATGGATTCTAGAAATTCAATGGATTTTGGTGCCTTATAGGATGCCAGATGCTCCTTGCAAAAGGAAATGACCTCTTTATCCGTAGCATCAGCATCCCTTTTTAAAACGACCAACGCATGGACGCGTTCAACCCATACAGGATCGGGGATACCAATGACGGCAACTTCCAGGACCGCGGGATGCAAATAGAGGACATCTTCCACTTCCCGGGAATATACATTTTCACCACCCGTCACAATCATGTCCTTCTTTCTATCGACGATATATACGAACCCCCTATCATCATAATATGCCAAATCACCGGTATGGAGCCAGCCATCAATGATGGTCTCACCGGTCTCTTTGGGCCGTTTATAGTATTCAACCATAATGGAACCGCTCTGCACGATGATCTCCCCCACTGTCCCCGGTTCAACATCATTGTTCTGGTCATCAACTATTCGTAAATGAACGCCAAGGCTCGGTTGCCCACAGGAAGCCAGTACTTTCTGTTCTTCCACCGGTTTATCCAAAACCTGGTGAGACTTTCGGTGAAGTGAAGATATATGCGGTCCCGATTCGGTCTGCCCGTATCCCTGTGAAAAAATCGGTCCGAATACGCCAAGTCCTTTTCGCAACAACTCCACGGGCATTGGGGATGCGGCATAATAGATGCGATTCAGACTGCTCAAATCATACTTATGGAAATCCTGTCGGGACATCATGGCATTCAACTGCGTGGGAACGATTTGGATATCCGTAATTTTTTCATCCTGGATAGTCTTAAGGGTGGCATCCGGGTCAAAGGATGACTGCGGCATGATCACGTTGCACCCCCCGACCAAGAAAAAAGGCCACACCTGGCTGTCTCCGCCCACATGAAAAAAAGGCAATACCATAAGGTGTCTGTCTCCAGGCCTTGCACCCATATCCAAGGCCTTTAACCGCATGTTATCCATCTTGCGTCGTTGTGTATACAAGGCTCCGCGAGGGCGTCCTGTAGTACCACTCGTAAAAAATATGAGAAGCGGGTCATCCTCATTCACGCGAACATCCGGTTCACCGGCCGAGTGGTTGGCAAGCAGTTCGTCATAGGAAAGCATGTTCGAATCGCTGCCCCCGATGGATATGTAATGTTTCACATTGGGCAAACAGGACCGCAAACCATTTACCGTTGAAACAAGTTCAGGCCCCACAAAAAGGATACGGGCGTCCGAATAATTGATAAGGTATTCCAGCTCATCTTCATGGAGTCTGGGATTAAAAAACGCCGCGATGAATCCCCCTTTCATGGCCATCCCGTTAATATCCGGATACTCCAAGCAATTCCAGGACAACATACCAATGCTATCTCCCTTCTTGGCTCCCAATTCATTAAGGGCATGGATCATGCTGTTGACCCGTTCATTGAACCGGGAGAAGGTGATCCTTTGGGCACCGCACACAAAGGCCTCATCATCCGGATGCAACAAAGCATTTCGATATATTACATCCGCAAAGGTCCATCTGGTATAGCGGCATAATTCTTTTAATACAAGTCTATTCGCCATTCTAAAATCCTCCAACCCCTGCAAATCTATGTGAAAAAGCCAGAATGCCTCGTGCTAGGCACGAGATTGAGCTAATATGGTCGCAAACCTATGAGGTTTTTTTCAAGGCTTTTTCACATAATACTCTTTTTATAGTCTTGGATATACCGCATGGCATATCGATCGCGTCCCAAGATTAGATCAACGCTCAACACAATGGAACGCACTTTGGCAACATCCACCGTGGGACAGGTAAGGCCTCTCGTTATAGCGATCGCCAAAAATGCCTGGTTCAGAAGTAATCGGTTCGGCATCCCGAATGATATATTACTCGCTCCCAAAGTCTGATTGACCCCAAGATCGTCTCGTATTTTGCCGATGGTATCGAGGGTAACTTTTCCTGCGTTGTGATCAGCCCCGATGGTCAAGGCAAGACCGTCAATGAT
>CAYTUL010000185.1:0-7559 GCA_964441135.1 uncultured Desulfobacteraceae bacterium
CAGGAAAAGTATCTGTCATCCTGGGAGATGGGAACATAACAGGCAATTGATTATATTCAATCGAATATGGGAGCCCTCGTCTGCTAAACGAGGGCTTTTCAGTTGCGGAGATTTTGTTTTTCCCTGTATCCTGCACCTTATGCCTTGTACCACAACGAATAATCGATAAATTTTATTTTTACTCTATAAATTGCACATCGATCTGAGTTCTATTCGGAGCCGCCTACACCTTAAATCCCCCGAATGTCTTATCCATATTGTTGGCTAATTTGGCCAGTTCGGTGGCATTGCTGTTTACCTTATTGCTCATGCCCAGAACCCCTGCGGCGGAACGGTTGACACCGTCGATATCCGTGGAAACACCGTTTAAGACCGAAGAGCTGTGGTGAATGCTCCCTGAGATCTCCTCTATCCCGTGAGCCGTCTGGGATATGCTGTTGTAGATCTCGTTCGTGGTGGTCGACTGCTCTTCCGCGGCGGCGGCCACCATGGATATCACATCATTCACATCTTTTATGACCTTGGAGATCTGTTTGATCTCTTCTATGGTCACCTCCGTAGAATTATGTATCCCTTCAATCTTTTCCTTGATATCCCGTGTAGCGTCTGCTGTTTGCCTTGCCAGCTCCTTTACCTCGTTGGCCACCACGGCGAATCCCTTGCCTGCCTCCCCGGCCCGGGCGGACTCGATGGTGGCGTTCAAGGCCAGGAGATTCGTCTGCTCGGATATCTCTGCAATCGTCTCGGTCACTTTGTCGATATCCTGAGCGGCTTTTCCAAGTTCATACACCCGTTTTGATGCGTCCTGGGCCTGTTGTACAGCTTCCGTACTTATTCCATGGGCCTTCTCGGTGTTCTGCGCGATCTCCTTGACAGTGGCTGTCATCTCCTCCGTTGAACCGGCGACCATGCTGACATTTGCGGATGTCTGCTTGAGGGACCCGGCAAAGGACGAAATGGTCTGGTTTATCTCTTTGGTGGATGCGGCCACGGCACTGAGGCTCGTAACCATGCTGTCAATCTCTTGGGACATATCACCGGAGATCTTTTCCAGATCGGTTGACGCGCCGGTCAGGGTCTTCACATCACCCGCGACACCTTTGAACATTCCCTGCAACTTCTCGACAAAGATATTAAACCACTTGGCCATACGTCCCACCTCATCGTGGGAATCGATGTTCAGCCGTCTGGTCAAATCACCCTCCCCTTCGGCGATATCCCGCAGCATCACCACGGAGCTTTCAAGGGGCCGGCTTACCAGACCTTTCACAAGCAGGAATAATGCCACAGAGAAGACAAGAATGATACCCACAACAGAGAAGATCGTAGTGAATATAGCGGAGCGTCTCATCTCGAAAATGGTCCGTGTGGCCTGGGTTTTGGCCTTATTCAGGGCCGCGGTTGAAAACCTCAGACCGGTAACCCCGCCTATTTCACCTACCTTCCATGTGGTATGACAGCGAATACAGTCCCCGTCCACTTTTTGGGGTTGAAAGATCTCGATGGCGTCCTCATTCCACAGGAGGAGCGTTTCCGGGCTGGTAAACAGGCGATTTTCGTGATCTACAGGGAGATGTTTTCCCAGGAAGGAATCATCAATGGAATGGGATACCTCCCCGTTTCGATCGTACAGGGAGAACTCAAGCAATCCGTCCACATCCCGCTGTTCTTGTAAGAGTTTTGAAAACTTGACCATCTCTCCCCTTTCGAGGGACCCGGCAACGGCCCGCTCAATGGACTGATGGATATTTTTCGCGAACCCTTCCTCCCTTTCCTTCAGAATCCGGATATTTGTCCGGGATAAGTTGGATATAATGCCTGTCATCTTCTTGAGCTGTAAAATCTGCACAACGGCCACCACGACAATCAGGACGGCGACGAGGGATAGGACCAATTTGGTATGGAGTTTCATAGGAGGTCTCCTTTAACTACGTTTTTCACCTTTCCGGTAAAAGGGAAACGAGGCCTTTTTCGCGAAATCTTCCGATGCACAGCCGATACAGGGCCCCCTTGCAGGGATACAGGAATTCATTTTAGCGTTCCAGTACCGAAGGGTACAGTCCGCGTGGGTGTTGGCTCCGACACAGCCTAACTGGAAGAGACAGCCGTCATCCGAAAAAGACTCTGCGAAATTCTCTCTCTCATAATCGGGAAACCGGGGACACTGTTCGTGTATCAATTTCGAGTAAAACATGCCCGGCCGCCCTTTTTCGTCCAGGGGTGGCATCCCGAATTTCAATAGATGGACGAGACTCCCCACGATCCAGTCCGGGTGGACGGGACATCCGGGCAAACGAATCACGGGTAGTGAAATATTCTCCTCCTTTAGAAAATCAGGCACACTCAAGGCACCGGTGGGGTTATTTTCCGCCGCCGGGATGCCCCCGAATGAGGCGCAGGTACCCACGGCCACGACCGCTTTGGCCTTCCTTGCGGCGCGCGCGACCAGCTCCGTTACGGGCTCATGACCCATAAGGCAGGCTTCGGGCATGTCCACGGACATGCTTCCTTCAACAGCAAGAAAAAAGCCTCCCTTTTCTATACTCTTGTGGACCACCTCCATAGCCAGATTCCCTGTGGCCGTGGATAGGGTAGAGTGAAAAAGGAGAGAGATGTACTCCGTGAGGATACTTGCCGGCCCGGGTTCCTCGGAATTGATCATAGAAATGGAACAACCGGAGCAACTCTGGCCCTGCAACCACAGGATTGGAGCGCTCCCGTGACTGATCTCCTCAAGGGCCTCGGCAATTCGGGGCAAGGCGGAAGCCCCTAATCCCATTAGGGCCGCAAATTTTCCGCTGAGTTCGAGAAATTCCCTTCGAGTAATATTCGCCATGACAATCCTCTCTTATATTATTCCCTATTTATCCTGTTATCCCGGCTGTATTAGTGAACCGCGCACGCGATACACGGATCAAAGGATCTAACAACCCGGGTGGCCTCAATAGGGTTATCCCTGTCCTCAATCGGTGTCCCGATAAGGGCCTGCTCCACGGGTCCGGGGGTTCCCCTGTCATCTCGAGGGGAGCAGTTCCATGTTGTAGGAACCACGCATTGATACCGGTCAATCACGTGATCCCGGATAGTAAGCCAGTGACCCAGGGCCCCCCTGGGGGCTTCCGTTAAACCGACGCCTTCGGCTTTTTCGGGCAGTACAAAGTCTTGGAATGTCGGTTTGGCAGGGGTCATTTTTTCAAGCCACTCCATGCATCGATCTGCGATCACCTTTGTCTCCAAAGCCCTGGCGGCGTGTCGACCCAGGGTGGATATAAGGTCCCCGGGCTTTCCGCCAAATGCCTTGAGAAGTCCGTCTATCATCTCATTCACACCCGGGGTCTCCTTTTTCAGATAGGCGACCATCATGCGGGCCAGGGGGCCGACTTCCATGACAGCTCCATCATAGCGGGGCGACTTGAGCCATGAATAGGCCTTTTCCTTTTTCGGTTCCGGTATGGTAACACCTTCACTGGGACGCAGACCCGAGGGAGAAGAGTAAAGGGAATACCGGACATCTTCCGAAACCTTCGAGGCATCAAAAGGCCCGAATTTCCCATCCAGAATTATACCGGAAGGAAACAGGGTATGGGAAAGGTCTTCGGATTCGGAGAATACCCCATAGGCCAGGAAATTCCCGCATCCCCCGCCAGTTCCGAAATAATCGGGAAAGGCCTTTGCCACTTCCAGAACATCGGGAATATAGCATGTCTCAATAAATCCCTTTAATCTGTTGAGGATATCCCGGCAAGCGGCGATCTTTTTGGCCGTCACTTTTTCCGTGACCCCACCAGGAATAAGGGTTGTGGAGTGGGGGAGTTTGCCCCCGAAGACCGCTCCCAATTTATGGGCGAGGGCCCTCATCTCAAGGGCTTTGAGATAGTGTTTTATCGCGGTGATATTTAATTCGGTATCTTGGATATAGGTGGCCTCATAGCGGGGAAGAAAGGGGGCTGCGGGATAGATCCTATCGGATGCGATCTGGGACTGCACCCATGTCTTGAGATGGTTGAGTGCCGGGTCGCTGCCCTGATATTGGGTAATCGCGGTAATATCCACGAAATCGAGGGCAGACAACTGGTAGAAGTGCACGAGATGGGACTGGATAAAATTGGCGGCAAGGATGATATTTCTTGCCAGTCTACCGTTTTCCGGAGGCGTGATCCCGTAGGCCATATCCTGTGCCAGGATGGACGCCGTGCCATGGGATATGGGACAGACACCGCAGATCCTCTGGGTAATCTGCTGGGCGTCCAGGGGGTCACGACCCTTTAAAATCATCTCAAATCCCCGGAACATCTCCCCGGAACTGTAGGCGTCAACAACCTGCCCCGATTCTACCTCTATGCGGATCGCGAGATGACCTTCGATTCGGGTTATGGGGTTTATTTCAATTGTCTTTGGCATCTATATTCTCCCGGCTCAAGAATTCTGTTTAAAGAGTTGATTCCCTATTCATGGATGAGTACTCTTCGGGCTTCTTATAATTTGCAATATATGTGCCTACATAAAAAATGAAGCGATCGCGGAGAATTTCCCCTGTATGCATTAGGCTGGCTTATCATACTAACATGGAAAATTCGTGAGAATAAAAAAACCGGAAGAATTGGCGACAAAATATTGACGAACATGTCATATATGACATATGTTCTCGGAGAATAATGGATTTTATTATGGAGATGTGGGCATTCCAGGCGGATTATGGTATAGTGCCATGATAAATTCCTTTAAAATTGACATAACATTTCCTTTTCCTTATCATTTTTCAAGTATGACACCCATGAACCATAAATGGATCCGGATGGACTTTTCGTTCCGGCGCTGAAAAGGATGGATATCTATGCCTGTTGAAACCCTGAGAAAAAGAAGAGACAACCGGTTTCCGTTGAGCTGCATTTTGTTGATTATCCTATTTTTTATCACGAATGATGTCTATGCAGAACAGGATATCATGGAGACCCATGCCCTGGCAATGCACGGGAAGCCTAAGTATGGCCTGGATTTCAGGCATTTCGATTACGCGAACCCGGAGGCCCCTAAGGGAGGAGATGTGCGGCTCCATGCCATAGGAACCTTTGACACCCTGAACAACTTTACCCTGAAGGGAGTCCCGGCGGTCGGGCTTGGTTCCCTGTATGACACTCTTTTGACGAGCTCCTTTGATGAAGCCTTTACGGAATACGGGCTATTAGCGGAGAGTATCCGGATGCCGGCGGATCGTTCATGGGTTATTTTCACCCTCAGAGGAGGGGCAAAATGGCATGACGGCCGCCCCGTCACCCCTGATGACGTGATCTTCAGCCTGGAGACACTCAAAACAAAGGGGCATCCCTTTTACAGGGCCTATTACGCGAATGTTTCGGGGGTCGAAAAAACCGGTGACAGGGAAGTCAAATTCATTTTTACGGGCGGGAAAAACAGAGAGCTGCCCCTGATCATCGGTCAGATGCCCATTCTCCCCAAACATTACTGGGAAGGGCGCGATTTTGAGAAAACGACCCTTGAACCGCCCCTGGGGAGCGGGCCCTACAGGATTGAGTCCTTTGACCCCGGTCGAAGCATTACCTATGTACGTGTCCCAGGCTACTGGGGGAAGGATCTCGCCGTGAACAGGGGACGTTATAATTTCGGATCAATACGCTATGACTATTATCGCGACTCCACGGTGGCCCTTGAGGCATTTAAGGCCGGCGAATACGATTTCCGGAACGAAAACGTTTCCAGGGACTGGGCCACGGCTTATGATGTCCCGGTCGTCAGAAAGGGGCTGATCAAAAAAGAGGTCATCCCTAATGAACAGCCTACAGGCATGCAGGGATTCGTGTTCAATACGAGAAGACCGATGTTTAAGGACCGGCGAGTCCGCGAGGCCCTTGCCTATGCCTTTGATTTCGAGTGGGCCAATAAGAATCTCTTTTATGACCAGTACACACGAACGAAAAGTTATTTTTCCAACAGCGAGCTGGCATCAAGAGGGCTCCCGTCTCCGGAGGAGCTAAAGATCCTTGAGCCCTTCCGGAATAAAATACCCGATGAGGTTTTCACCCGGGAATACGAGCCGCCTAAGACAAAGGGGGATGGAAATATTCGATCAAACCTCCGCAAGGCCCTGAAGCTCCTTCGTGACGCAGGCTGGATCGTGGAAGACGGGAAAATGGTTTATGCCGGGACCGGTGAGCCCATGTCATTCGAAATCCTTTTGAACTCCCCCAGTTGGGAACGGATCTGTCTCCCCTTTGCAAAGAACCTGGAGAGATTAGGTATCGATGCCCGGGTTCGTACCGTGGACACGGCCCAGTATCAGAAACGGCTTGAAGAGTTCGACTATGATATGATTGTCGATGTCTTTTCTCAATCCCTCTCTCCCGGTAATGAGCAGCGTGACTTCTGGGGATCGGCTGCCGCGGATGAAAAAGGCAGCCGAAACACGATCGGAATAAAGGACCCGGTAGTTGATGCCCTGATAGATCTTGTAATATCGGCCCCCGACAGGGAAAGCCTCATATATCGCACCCGGGCCCTGGACCGGGTCCTCCTGTGGGGTTTTTATGTCATCCCCCACTGGCTTATCCGCAGTTTCCGGGTGGCCTACTGGGACAAATTCAGCCGGCCGAAGGTCACACCGAAGTATTCCCTCGGCTTCGATACATGGTGGATCGACCCCCGGAAAGAAGCGGATCTCCGGAAGAAAAAGTCAGACCTCAAGTAGTAAGAATATCCTCACCCCTTCCATTCAAAACCCGGTTTGACGTTCTAGTCTTATTTAGGTTACTATAACTCACTGTCATGATAGGTTTAAAATTTTTCGTTTAAGCAGGAGTAACCCCTATAGATGTTCTCCTATATTCTTCGCCGTCTTCTCCTAATCATACCCACCATTTTCGGCATCATGGTCGTGAATTTTCTTGTAGTCCAGTCGGCGCCCGGCGGGCCCGTGGAACAGATGATCGCCCGCATCAAGGGCACGGCATCCGCGGCCACGGCCCGGGTGAGCGGCGGGGGCAGGGAAGACCTCGGCAGCACCACATCGAGCCAGAGAGGGGGTGCCGCAGCGGAAATAACCAGCAAGTATCGCGGCGCCAGGGGCCTTGATCCCGAAATTATTAAGGAGATTGAGCATCAATTCGGTTTTGACAAACCTGCCTACGTGCGCTTTTTCAAGATGATGAGGAATTATGTTACCTTTGATTTCGGCAAGAGTTTTTTCAGGGACCAGAGCGTCGTCAGTCTTATCCTGGATAAGATGCCCGTATCCATCTCCATCGGGCTATGGACCACGTTTTTTGTATACCTGATTTCAATTCCCCTGGGGATCAGTAAGGCCGTGCGGGACGGGTCACGTTTCGATATCTGGTCCAGCACCGTAGTCGTCCTGGGCAACGCCATCCCGGGGTTTCTCTTCGCGATCCTCCTTATTGTCTTCTTTGCCGGTGGAAGGTACTTTGACTGGTTTCCCCTGCGCGGGCTCGTTTCTGAAAACTGGGTGGATCTGAGCTGGCCAAAACGTATTCTCGATTATTTCTGGCATATCACCCTGCCCATACTCTCCATGGTTATCGGAGGAT
>CAYTUL010000186.1:0-7548 GCA_964441135.1 uncultured Desulfobacteraceae bacterium
GTTAAAGGGATTCCTCAAAGATATTGATACGGACTTCATACGTGAGGGTGATAGGTTATGAATATCGTTGATTCTTCGGGATGGCTTGAATATTTTTCTGGAGGACCAAATTCAGACCAATTCGCAACCCCTCTTCAAGACCCTACATCGTTAATTGTGCCTGTAATTACCATTTATGAGGTATTTAAAGTGGTATTACGAGAATCAAGTGAAAATGAAGCCTTTCAAGCCGTAGCCGCCATGCAAAAAGGTTCGATTATAGACCTAACCACAAGTATCGCAATGAAAGCTTCGAAGCTGAGCTTACAGTATAGGCTTCCTATGGCTGATAGTATTGTTCTTTCTACAGCTCAATCTTATGAATGTTTGATCTGGACACAAGATTCGGATTTTGAAAATCTACCGGATGTCAAGTATTTTCCCAAAATAAAGGTTGGGCCAACAAGTGCATGAAGCGGGACAGGCTATTTGTATTTTGCCTTTATTCCCTCCTGCCCCTTATGCACGTGTTCCGCGCGACTGCGTTGCGCGGAATCGCGGCGCTGACTTCGCCCGCTGGCTGTCTGTCCCGCATGCGGGACTCCCATCTATCGTGCTCGCGGGTCAGCGCCGCGATTAGTGCTCTGAAGAAATAAATTGTTCCACAGCTTCTGCGAGAAGTTCGGAACGTTTCATGCCATGTTTTCCCCTATATTCATCCACATCATTAAGGAGAGATTGGGGGAAAATGACGTTAAACCGCTTTTTGGGCTCTTTAATAATTTGACTTTTAGGTTTAGGGATCGGCTTTCCATGTTTTTTAGCAGTCTCGATCCATAATTTCATAGCTGTTCCTATTTCTTTAAGAGCTTCTTCAGGAGTTTCACCAAAAGCGGAGCATCCTTTAAGCTCTTCGATTTCAGCTATGTAATCACCATCACCTTCGGGATCGGGAAAAATTTTTACTGCATATTCCATGATTACTCTCCATCAATAATTTTAATTGCTTGCTTTACCTGATAAGTTTTAGCAGTACCATCTTTCTTTTTTTGGATATTAATAGGTGTTTCGATAACTGGATGTACAAAAATATGATGGCTCCCCCTTACTCGATCAAGAGAGAATCCGTTATCTTCCATCCAGCTTACAAGATCTTGGAATTTAATATTTTTCGGATTTCTTCTAATTGTTTGATTTTTCTTATCAGCTTTTGTCATAATTTAAGGAAATGGGAGCTTGATATATATAAAAAAATTATAATGTGTAATTACACATTTGTCAAAGTATTTATTTACCCAAAGGCACAAACCTGTCACTTCACGGGATGAGCTACAAAGAGGTCGAATTAATCTTGAATAATATGCAAAGTGATTAATATTAAAAGAATAATTCGCTGCACACTGCTCACCCGTGACGATGAAAATCCCGAGGGGAGAATAGATGGCGAGAAACAGAGATTCAAATTCACCAAAGCCTGAGAAAGTGGCAGAGCATTATGCATCCGGGTATGAGGCGGATCGACTGCACACGGGTGCGGGTAAGCTTGATTGCGAACGCTCTCGTGAACTTCTCAAACGTTTCCTTCCTCCTGCACCCGCCACGATCCTGGATGTCGGTGGCGGGCCAGGCGGTCATGCCTGCTGGCTTGCAAAACAGGGCTATGAAGTTCACCTGATTGATATTACCCCTTTGCATGTACGGTTGGCAAAAGAAGCCTCCCGCTGTCAGCCAGAAGCCCCGCTTGCCAGTGCGAACGTTGGCGATGCGCGTTCGCTATCATGGCATGCAGAGACGGTTGATACTGCTCTGCTTTTCGGGCCGCTTTATCATCTGACGGATAAAAAGGATCGCCTTAAGGCCCTGCAGGAAGCTCATCGTGTACTCAAACCGGGTGGCCTTTTTCTCGGGGTGGGTATATCACGCTTCGCTTCGACAATGGACGGATTGCGATCAGGATTCCTGAAGGACCCGGTATTTGCCGAAATTGTCACCGGAGATTTGAGGAATGGACATCACCGGAATTCGACCGGTAATCTGAATTACTTCATGGATGCGTTTTTCCACCATCCAGATGAATTGAAATCAGAGGTGTCTGAGGCAGGATTTTCTGTAAAAGGCGTCTACGGTGTCGAAGGGCCTTCGTGGTTGGCGCCTGATCTGGACGCTTGGTGGAGCAATGAAGTACAGCGCGATGAACTGCTTCGTGTTGCCAGGGCATTAGAGTCTGAACCGGCCCTTTTGGGTGTAAGTGCGCACCTGATTGTTGTCGGCAAGAAGCAATATTGACAGCACCAGCGAATAAAAGTATTTTATGGTCTCCTGACGTATGGTTAAGAATCAAATTCGGATTGCCGCAGGTTAAAAGATGATCTGTTTAATCTGTATAATCTTATGAATGAAAGGTGAGGATTCATGGAAAAAAAGATATTCTACTTCGAAGATCTTAAAGGGGAAAACACTCAGGTAACCCTGGAACTTGTGCGTGAGAGACTGGAAGACCTCGGCATCAAAAAGCTGGTTCTCGCCTCCACGACCGGCACCACAGCGAAAAAGGCGATGGAGTTTTTCAAAGAGAGGGATATCAAATTGATCGTAGTGCCCCATCAGTATGATTTTCACAGGGATGTCAATCTATTTCCCGGAGACCTGGTAAAGGTCTTGAGAGAGGCCGGGCACGAGGTCCATTTCGGAACCATGCTCTTTCACACGGACAGGCTCTATGATTCGAAAATCCCTACGCTCATGGCAAACCTCCTGCGTTGCTTCTGCCAGGGAGTGAAGGTCTGTTTCGAGATAGTCCTCATGGTTACGGATGCAGGACTCGTTACCAAAGGAGAACGCGTGATAGCAATGGCCGGTACGGGCAGAGGATCTGATACGGCCCTGGTCATGCAGGCGGCATCCTCTCAGAACTTCAATAAACTCAGGGTCAATGAGATCATCTGTAAGCCCCTTTACCCCCTGAATATAGATGAAGCATTAGCAAAGGTGCCTCCCCCGAAAAGCTGAAACCGGATTCTTCAACATCAATTGAAAATCCCATCGACATATGTTTAAAAAGATCATGGTGCCATTAGACGGTTCGGCTCTCGCCGAGAGCGTTCTTCCCCATTTAGAGTCCCTATTAAAAGGGTTTCCCGATGCCGAAGTGGTATTCGTCCGTGTGGTTGTTCCCGACAGCATATATGCAAGCGCGGAATTCATGAATGTTGAAGAATCAATCGAAAGAGACAGGGTTATGAAGTCGGCCGCAGAAGTCTATCTTAAGGGGATTGTGGAGAGACTCAAACACCACGAAATAAGAATACATAGGGAAATTCTTGTGGGCAGGCTGGAGTCCAGCCTTATTCATTACGCCAATCAGAATGATGTAGACCTCATTCTTATGGCCACCCACGGCCGTACCGGAATAGACAGATGGATCCGGGGCAGTGTGGCCGACGGGATCCTCCGGTCAGCGGATATGCCCGTAATGATGGTAAAGGTCCCAAATTCTGATAAATGAACGAATTTTGGTAATCAGGAGGTTTCAGATTGGATATGAAGGCAAACAGGTCCATGGTTGAGCCCTTTGCCATCAAAGATTGCACTTTGATTGCGATTGCCACGGGCAAGAAAGCTCAAAACTTGAGGGAACTCAAAGAGAATTTAGGCCGCATCAATCAAAACAGCATATACTATCATTTCTGGGGTGGTCTTCTGAGGCCTCGATTTGACGATCCGGAATACCATAATGATTTCGCCATATGGGTTGCCCACAGCCTTCATAATAAAATTCTCGCGGAGCGACTGGCGGTAATAGATCCCGTTGAATTCGAAACCTTAGAAGATCTTCGAAACGAGTTAATCGAAACGATCGATGAGAGCCTTGATGAAACCGAATTTCCCACCTGGGCTAAGCGGGATGACCAGTTTGAGTTCATAGGCTATCAGATTGTCGTCTTTGACACAAAGACCTCCGTAGAAGATCCAGCGGATTTTACGAATATTCTACCGAGGATCTCCGTGGGAAGCATTTTTTATCACTTTATTGACGGCCGTAACCGCAATCCGAACTCCTTGGACGATTTTCGAAACTGGTTAACCTATTTTGGTGAGAGATATTCGGATCTTATTCATATGATTGGTGAAATATGCCCTTATTTTACCCCGCTTAAAACTTTACGGAAGGAATTGTCCGATGTTTTTATCAGGTACTTCCAAGGCGAAGATTCTTTAAAATGAGTAGTATGCTTGAAAAATATGCGGAAATAACCGGTTGGGATGTCATAGAACATCTGCGTCAGTTGGCCCGCCCCTTAAAGGGTATGCGGTTTGTGAATGTCAATTCTACCCGTATAGGAGGAGGTGTGGCGGAAATTTTACATAAAATGGTGCCCCTTATGCAGGAATTGGGCATCGATACGAGGTGGGAGGTCATCAGGGGGGAGTCCGTATTCTATCAGTGCACAAAAAGCTTTCATAATGCCATACAGGGCATTCAAGTCGATATCCCCGATAGCTATCTGAAGGTATATGAAAAAACAAACGGACGAACCGCCCAGGAATTGGAAGACGTATTAAAGGAAGCGGATGTGGTGATTGTTCATGACCCTCAACCGGCTGCATTGATCGATTATTTCCCCAATCACAAAGGGAAGTGGGTATGGCGTTGCCACATCGACATGAGCCGGCCGTTCCGACCGGTTTGGAAATATCTGAGAGAATTTGTATCCAGGTATGATGCAAGCATTTTTTCCCTTTCCGACTTTGCACAGCCTCTCCCTCATCCGGTATATCTCATTGCACCCAGTATTGATCCCCTCCATGAAAAGAATATCGATATTGAAGAGGAAGAGATCGTGGAAGCCCGGAATCGATTTGAAATCGATCCCGAAAGGCCGGTTATCCTTCAAGTATCTCGATACGACCGGTTTAAAGACCCTATCGGTGTCATTCATGCTTATAGGATCGCGAAGGAATTTATCCCCTCCTTACAGCTTGTCCTTGCAGGAGGCAGTGCCACAGATGATCCGGAGGGTGAAGCGGTATTGAATGAAGTACAAATAGCCGCAAAAGATGATCCCGATCTCAAAGTTCTACTCCTGCCGGGAGATGCCCACCGAACAATCAATGCCCTGCAGCGTGCCTCTGATATCGTGCTGCAAAAGTCCATTAAAGAGGGCTTCGGGCTAACGGTAACGGAAGCCATGTGGAAAAACAGGCCGGTTATCGGAGGAGATACGGGCGGTATTCGAATTCAGGTGATCAATCACCATACAGGATTTTTAGTAAATACTCCCCAGGGTGCTGCTCTTCGGATCCGTTACATGCTGCATAATCCGGACATCATGAAAGAGATGGGAGGGAAGGCAAAGGAGTTTGTCCGGGAGAATTTCCTCATCACAAGACATTTGCGGGAGTATCTCACGTTAATCTATGCACTTCTTCACGGCAAAGAAGAAAGAATTGAACTCTCGTAGCGGGAAGAAACCCTTGACAAATTCTTTAATAATTATCTAACGTAATTTCAAGGCGCCGATGAACGGAGATAAAGAAAAGAAGACAATGACCATAGACAGAGAGTTGTGCAAGGGTTTTGGAATATGCATTGCTTTGTACTTATTTTAATCCGTGGTGATGAATCGATGTATTAACCATTATCGAAGGAGAAAACATATGTTTAGACCGGTTATTTTTAATGAAGCCGTATGTGATGGATGTAACCTGTGCGTGGAAGTTTGCCCCTCTGACATACTCGAGCGGAATCCCGACAAGGGGAAGCCCCCCCTGTTAAAATACCCTGAAGAATGCGCCTATGACGGGGCCTGCTGGTTACGATGTCACCTGCGCGATGAGGGCGCCATTCGAGTGACTCCTCCGTTGCCCATGAGGGTATCCATTCTTCGCGGACAACGCTAATTGTTCTATTGATTTCGTCAAAATCAGAAGGAGAAGACATGACTGTGAAAATTGAAGTTATCCCAATCGAGACGGATGTTTTGATAATCGGTGGAGGTCTTGCTGGGTGTATGGCTGCGATTAAAGCGGCCGAAAGTGATGTATCCGTAACCATAGCGGAAAAGGCGGACACAAGGGCCAGTGGCTGCGCCGGTACGGGTATCGATCATATCTGGGGCTATATTCCGCCCGTCCATGAAAAAATGGGTTACACGATCGAAGATATCATGGAAAGCCATACAAAAGGAATCGCAAACGGTTTTATAGACCGGGAATTGCTCCATCTTATCGTCCGGGAAAGCTATAACCGGATTTTGGACCTCGAAAGTTTCGGCCTGAATTTCAGGTATGAAGACAGCAAAGCCCCCGGCAAATTCCGGGTCGTCACCCAGTTTCATAGTGCCCCTACCACGCTCAACTTTGACGGGAGGGATTTGAAGGTTAACCTGACCAGAGAGGCCAGAAAAAGGGGTGTTAAAATTATAAATCGTGTCACGGTGATTGACCTGGTATCCTCCCCCGAAGGCCATATCTCCGGGGCGCTGGGCGTCGGGACGCGAGACGGGAAGATCTATTATTTCAAAACCAAGGCCCTAATCACATCCACGGGCAGGGTAAACCGGGTAAGCCGCAGCCTTACGGGGGTCTGGGGAAATACCAGGCTGCCCATAAACGAAACAGGGGATGGCCGGGCCATGGCATTCCGTGCCGGCCTTCCGATTATCAATATGGAATTCCTGTCACATAGGATGTATTCCATTGGAAATTTTGAACTCAATTTAGGCTCGCCCAGAAATACGGTCCAGCCGGCGGCTTCGATTGTGGATGGGGAGGGGAACGTCGTCGTACCCAGAACCCAGTTTTTCGATTGGGACGGTTTAGGTGAAAAGAAAACGGATACGGCCAAGGCATTGCAGAAGATGCTGGCGTCCCGTCCAGCGGAACGGCCCAACTACTTTGCATTGCATGACCAGGGGAAAGGTCCCTTTTATTTGGATCTCACGGGAGGTACCGAAGAGGAGATAAAGTATATAGAGTGGTCTATCAGGAATGAGGGCAAGGGATCCTACTTTCTGGATTATTTAAAGAACCAGGAAAATTTTGATTTTGGGAAGGATAAACTGGAATGGCTCCCCAACAGCAGGGAAATGGCGGGTACGGCCTCATCCGGCCTGGTGGTAGACAAAGATATGGAAACCGGGATCAAAGGTCTGTTTGCAGCCGGAGACGAGGTGGGTGGTTTACCCTGGGTCTGTGCCCCTGGAGCGGTAACGATGGGATGGCGCGCGGGTGAAATGGCAGCCAAGGAGGCCGTGAATCAGAAATCATTTGCAGACATAGATGAAGACAAACTGAATGCCCTGAAGGCACTCTGCGAAGGCATGTTTGAAGACAAGAACGGGCTTCACTGGCGTGAAGTGGAGATCGCCGTGCAGAATATCGTGGATCACTATGCCGGAAATGTGCGAGCGGAAAAGATGTTATTGCGGGCTATCGACCGGATGAAAGATATCAGGAATAATGTGACCTTAAGGGCGGAAAACCCCCATGAACTGGGCCGTTGCCTGGAGGTCCCGTCTGTTATCGAGAACGCGGAGATGCTCCTCAGGGCCTCGGTACAGAGGAAAG
>CAYTUL010000187.1:0-7523 GCA_964441135.1 uncultured Desulfobacteraceae bacterium
CTATCGGGAGGCTCATAGCCGACTTTCTGCGGGCTGAAGGTTATCATCCCTTCAACTTCGATGATCCTCATGAGGCTCTCGCATTCGCCGGGGAAAATCCATTCAGTATGGTTTTCGTGGACATCAATATGCCCGAAATGAACGGGCTTGTATTGGCTTCAAAATTAAAGGAGAAGCGGCCTCTCTGTGAAGTCGTATTTATTACCGGCCATGGATCATTCGACAATGCCGTTCAGGCGATAAAGATAGGGGCATACGATTATTTGAGAAAGCCCTTCGGCGTCAGCGAATTGAAGCTTTGTTTGAAGCGTTTTCAGGAACGGCAGGAGCTCAGAGAGAGGATCAGGGTTGCCGACCAGAGGTATTTTCGGCTCGTTCAGAATATTCCTTCATTGGTCTTCGTGATTGGCCGAGATTTTCATTTGGAATTTATTAACAGGGCCTGTGAGGCCATGTTGGGCTATCGCCCGGAAGAGGCCATGAAAGACCCGAACTGGATCCTGAACAGGGTCCACCCGTCCGACCTTCAACGCATAAAAGAGCTTTTCCTTCAGACCTTCCAGTCACGCAATTCAAGCTTTTCGGCCGAATGCCGCCTCCAACACAAAAGCGGTCACTCCCTCCACGCGATGGTAGGGTCCATGGCGATTGCCGAATCGGATGAAAGCGGCAGGGTGGACAGACTCCAGGGCATGATTGTGGACATCACGGACAGGGTGTTTTTAGAGAAGGCGGTGGTCCAGAGGGAAAAATTGAAGATGCTCGGGTCCATTTCTGCGGAGGTAGCCCATGGGATTCGCAATCCCCTCATGTCCATCGGAGGTTTTGCCAGGCGGCTTCGAAATAGATTCCGTGAACTTCCGGAGAGCGATATAATCCTGAGTGAATCGGAAAGGCTGGAAAAGATGCTAAAAAGGATAGCCGAATACCTGAAACCGGTAGAAGTGCACTTTCAGGAATGTTCGGTAAATGATATTCTGAACGAAAGTGTGAATAGGGTTTCCCCGGAGCTTGATGGAAAGGGAATCCGATGCCTGCTGAAGCTGGAACCTTCCCTGTCGACTATTCCTGCTGATGAGGAGATCCTTTCCAGGATCTTTTGTGATCTGATTCGCAAGGCCGAAAGGGAGATGGACCGGGGTGGCGTTTTAAACATCCGCACTTTTGAAAGCGATAAAAATCTCCATATAGAGTTTAAAAACACCTGTGACAGGACAAGGACGAATGATCCAGAAACCTTTTTTATGCCTTTTAACAGCGGGGATCCGGAGATCGGCCTGCCCCTTTCCTACCGGCTGTTAAAGAATATGGGAGGTCTTTTATCCTACTCGCATTTAGGGGAAGATATGGCCTTCACTGTATCCATGTCAAAAAACCCGACCCCTGTCGATGAGATTGACGGCTTCCCTGCCTGAGATTAAGAAAGGAAATTTTAGGATTCCATATGACCCGATCCGGGAAATTCAGGCCGATGGGTCATCTTCTTCCCTGCAATAGGTCAGAACAGGGACAGCTTATTTCAATCGATCTGATATTTGGTCATCTGGCATGATTCATGCTTATTTTAACGATATTTAGTATTGACAACCCGGGTGTCTTTTATTATTTACCTTTCCCCACTTGTAATTGTGGAAATTATAGTTATTTTTCTAACGTTCATTCTAACGTTCATATGACTGGAAGAACAGGATAGCAGATTAACACCGGGAAAGGCGCATTGCATGGGACAGGAAACCCGGAAGGGAAATAGAACGGAAAAGAATAATGAAAACAGTTCTTGAAGAAGTGAGTCCTGTTAAAAAAAAGCTGATAATCGAAATTGAAGCCGATGAGATCGATAAGAGGGTTGACAAGGCCTTTCGTCAATTCGGAAAGAAGGCAAAGCTCAGGGGATTCAGGCCGGGTAAGATCCCTCGAAAGATACTGGAAAGCTATTTCGGAGACCAGGTACTGGAAGATGTGACCAATTCCCTGATAAAGGAGACCCTCCCTGAGGCCATGGATGAGACCAGCACACTTCCTTTGAGCGTGCCCGTGGTGGAGAATGAGGTCCTGAAGATCGGTCAGAATTACAAATATTCCGCGGTCATGGAGGTCAGGCCGGAGTTTGAGCTGAAGGAATACCTGGGAATTGAAGCCGGAAAAGAAAAATGCGTTGTTACGGATGAAGACGTGGCCAGACAGATCGAAGAGATAAGAATCGCGAGGGGTAATCTTAAACCTGTTATAGAGGACCGGGGCATAGGGGAGGGAGATTACGCCATCATCGATTATGAAGCTTTTGAAGGTGACAGGGCCGTCGAGGGGATCAAATCTGAAAACTTTTCTCTCAATATAGGGAAAAAGAAATTCTATCCCGGCATTGAGGAAGCCCTGATCGGTTCGAAAAAAGGGGATGATAAGGAGATAAAAGTCGATTTTGAAGATAACTACTTCCACTCCAAATTAGCAGGTAAAAGCGTTCGTTTTAGGGTCCATATTAAGGAGATCAAAGAGGCCGAACTTCCGGAGTTGAATGATGAATTCGCAAAGGGGCTGGGAGGTAAATTCTCGGGTCTTGATGATCTGAAAAAGAAGGTAAGGGAAGAACTTATTGAAAGGGAAGAGAAGAGGATTGACAGGGACTTACAGGAGAGTATCCTGAAGAAGATATCGGAAAGTGTAGAATTTGAATTGCCTGAAAGCCTTGTCGAACCGGAGATTCAGTCTTCCATTGAAAATATAAAACAGAATCTGATCAGGGCCGGATCGAGCATTGATAAGTCCGGGTTGGATGAAACCAAACTCAAAGAGGAGATCAGACCCGCCGCGGAAAAAAGTGTCAAGAACATGCTGATACTCGGGGAGATCGCAAAACAGAATAATCTCAGCATTACTGAGGATGATTTAACTAAGGGATTTGAGGAGATGTCAAGGGGGATCGGACACGAGCCCCAGGAAATACGTAGATACTACGAGGCGAATAATCTCATGGATGCCTTCAGGCAAACGCTTCTGAAGGAAAAGACCTTGAAATTTTTAGTGGAAAATGCTAAGGTCACAGAGGTCGATCCAAAAGAGAGCAATGATAAGTAAAGGAAGAAAGAGAGAAGGGGTTCATGCTTATACCAATCGTTGTTGAACAATCGAGCCGCGGTGAGCGTGCTTATGATATATATTCACGGCTCTTAAAGGATCGGATCATTTTTATCGGGGAGCAGGTTCATGACGGTATGGCAAATACCATCATCGCTCAGATGCTCTTTCTTGAGTCCGAGGATCCTGACAAGGATATCAATGTATACATCAATTCTCCGGGAGGATCCGTTACCGCGGGCCTGGCAATTTATGACACGATGCAGTATATCAAACCCAATATTGCCACTATCTGCATGGGGCAGGCGTCCAGTATGGGAGCGTTGCTTCTGGCCGCTGGTACTAAGGGGAAGAGATATTCCCTTCCCCACGCAAGGGTAATGATCCATCAACCCCTCGGTGGCGTCCAGGGGCAGGCCACGGACATAGATATTCAGGCAAAGGAGATCATGAATATAAAGAAGGCCATTCATGAAATCCTTGTCCAGCATACGGGCCAGCCGGTTGAAAAGATCCGTGAGGATACAGAACGGGATTTTTTCATGAGCAGTCAGGAAGCTCTCAATTACGGTCTGGTTGATAAGGTAATAACCAGAAGGGAACTCCAGGGGGAAACAAAAAAATAGGCGAGGTATTCCATGCAGAGAAAAGACAATTCAAATGATGATCTGTTATGCTCCTTTTGCGGAAAAAGCCAGGATGAGGTAAAAAAACTAATAGCCGGTCCATCCGTCTATATCTGCGATGAGTGCATCCAGTTATGCACAGAAATCATAGCGGAGGAATACGGCCAGGAGAAGGATACAGATTCAGAATTGCCGAAACCCAGTGAGATAAAGGAATCACTTGACCAGTATGTCATCGAGCAGGAAAGACCTAAAAAGATACTTTCCGTGGCAGTACATAATCATTACAAAAGAATAAACACCTCGATCGATATGGAAGATGTCGAGATTCAGAAGAGCAACATTCTCCTTATCGGCCCCACGGGATCGGGAAAAACCCTGCTGGCCCAGACCCTCGCCAGGATACTCAAGGTCCCCTTTACGATAGCTGACGCCACAACCCTGACCGAGGCGGGGTATGTGGGGGAAGACGTTGAAAATATCATTCTTAATCTGGTTCAGATCGCGGACTATGAGGTCGAGTCCGCGTGTAAAGGGATCGTTTACATCGATGAAATAGATAAAATAGCTCGTAAATCCGACAGTCCTTCGATTACCAGAGACGTCTCCGGAGAGGGTGTTCAGCAGGCCCTTTTGAAAATTATTGAAGGTACCATGGCCAGCGTTCCGCCCAAGGGAGGCCGGAAGCATCCGCAGCAGGATTTCGTCAAGGTCGACACGAAAAACATCCTGTTTATATGCGGCGGGACCTTTAATGGGCTGGACAAGATAATCAGGAGCCGTATCGGAAGTAAGTCCATGGGCTTTGAGGCCGAAATCCAGAGCCAGCAGGACAACGATGTAGATCGATTAATCTCCCTCGTGCAACCCGAGGATCTGATAAAATTCGGACTTATTCCCGAATTCATCGGCCGAATACCTATCATCGCGACACTGAACAGCCTGAGCGTGGACGCGCTGGTCAGGATACTCACGGAACCGAAGAACGCCCTTGTCAGACAGTATAAAAAGCTTTTTGAAGTCGAGGGAGTTGATCTCAAATTCACGGAGGAGGCCTATATGGCCGTGGCGAGAGACGCGATTAAACGCAAGTCCGGGGCAAGGGGCCTGAGGGCCATACTGGAATCCGTTATGCTCGATATCATGTATGATATTCCCAATACGCCCGGTATCAGGGAATGTATTATCAACGAAGAGGTGATAACGGGTGGTGACTCTCCTCTGCTACTTTACGAAAATAAGGCAGGTTATGCTTAAATTATGTTTAATTTAAATAAAAAAGACCCAATACAATTTCTGGAAGGTGAAAAAAACAAGTATCCTATACTGCCTCTCCGGGACGTGGTTGTTTTTCCAAATATGGTAGTACCCCTTTTCGTGGGTCGGGATAAATCCATCAAAGCGCTCGAATATGCCATGTCCCATGATAAGGAGGTCTTTCTCTCTGCTCAAAGGGATGCCCAGATAGATGAACCCACGGAAAAAGATATCTATTTCTTTGGGACCCTCGGCTCCGTTCTTCAACTACTGAGGCTGCCGGATGGTACAGTAAAGGC
Organism: uncultured Desulfobacteraceae bacterium; assembly: GCA_964441135.1. GTDB lineage: Bacteria > Desulfobacterota > DSM-4660 > Desulfatiglandales > HGW-15 > CAYTUL01. Next base: position 5,258 of record CAYTUL010000187.1, read on the forward strand.
CCTTATCGAGGGGAAACAAAGGGCCAGGGTGGAAAATTTCCTGCATAATCAGGAGTTTTACATGGTCGAGGTCGAAAAGATCATCGACAGATCGGAAGTCAGCTCAAATACCAAGGCCCTTATGAGAACAGTCATTGAGAGCTTCGGAGAGTATGGGAAACTGAATAAAAAGATCGGAAAAGATCTTATTTCAACGGTTTCCACCATTGAAAACCCTTCCCGCCTCGCAGACACGATCGCTGCCCATCTCGTCTTGAAGGTGAGTGATAAGCAGGAGCTCCTTGAGAGCGTAAACGTGGATAAACGGCTCGAAGTGCTTTTTCAAAAACTTACCGGCGAAATAAATATCCTCGCCCTGGAATCGCGCCTGAAGAAAAGGGTCAAAAAGCAGATGGAAAAGACCCAGAAGGACTATTATCTGAATGAGCAGATGCGGGCGATCCAGAAAGAGATGGGTGCCAAGGATGATTTTAAGGCGGAACTGGAACAGCTTGAAAAGAAGATAAAAAAGAAAAAACTGTCAAAGGAGGCCCGTGAACGGATCTGGCAGGAGTTTAACAAACTGAAGATGATGTCTCCCATGTCGGCCGAGGCAACGGTGGTACGCAATTATATTGACTGGATCCTTTCTCTGCCCTGGAATGAGCAGACAAAGGACAAGATGGACATTGATGAGGCGGAAACCATCCTGGAAGAGGACCACTATGGACTGAAGAAACCCAAGGAACGGATATTGGAGTACCTTGCCGTCCAGACCCTGGCAAAAAAGATCAAGGGACCGATACTCTGTCTTGTGGGGCCTCCCGGCGTGGGCAAGACCTCCCTTGCGAAATCCGTCGCAAGAGCAACGGGACGCAACTTTGTGAGGCTCTCCCTCGGGGGCGTGAGGGATGAGGCTGAAATAAGGGGGCACCGGAGGACTTACATCGGGGCGCTTCCCGGAAAGATCATCCAGTATCTAAAGAAAGCGAAGTCCAACAACCCGGTATTCTGTTTGGACGAAGTAGACAAAATGAGCACCGATTTCAGGGGCGATCCGTCCGCGGCCCTGTTGGAAGTCCTTGATCCGGAACAGAACTTTGCCTTTAACGACCACTACCTCGATCTGGATTATGACCTTTCGAAGATTCTTTTCATTACAACTGCCAATACCCTTTATAACATTCCTCTACCTTTACAGGACAGGATGGAGATTATCCGGCTGCCGGGCTACACGGAATTAGAGAAACTCAATATTGCGAAACAGTTTCTCGTGAAAAAGCAGATCGAGCAGAACGGGCTGTCAACTGGAAATGTGAACTTTTCAGACTCGGCCATATTGACGATTATCAGGAATTATACGAGGGAAGCGGGTGTTCGAAATCTGGAACGCGAAATATCGAGCATCTGCCGGAAGGTCGCGAAGGAGGTAGTCAGCAAGGGTAAGGATACCAGGGTCAATGTCTCTTCTTCCTCCATACACAAATACCTCGGCGTATTGAAATTCCGTTTCGGCCGGACCGAGGAGAATGATCATATAGGTGTTACCACGGGTCTCGCATGGACGGATGTTGGCGGGGAACTGCTCCAGACGGAAGCCGCGATCATGCCTGGAAAAGGAAGTCTTGTATTAACCGGGAAATTGGGTGAGGTAATGCAGGAATCGGCCCAGGCCGCCCTTAGTTATGTACGGACAAGGGGAAGGCAATTAAAGCTCCCGGATAATTTCTATGAAAAGGTGGATATCCATATACATGTTCCGGAGGGGGCCATACCGAAGGATGGGCCTTCGGCAGGAATCGCCCTGGCGACGTCTATCGTATCGGCCCTGACCGGAAAGCCTGTCAGCCGTAACATCGCCATGACAGGTGAAATAACCCTCAGGGGGAGGGTCCTGCCCATTGGAGGTTTGAAGGAAAAGATCCTGGCCGCCCATCGCGGAGAAATTGAAAAGGTTCTTATCCCCTTTGAAAATAAAAAGGACCTGGAAGAGATACCGAAAAGGATCTTGCGAAAGGTCGAAATATTGCCCGTGGAGCATATGGACGATGTCCTCACAGAAGCCCTTGTCCTTGAAGAGAATGAAGAGCTTTTCGCCTCCAAGGAGGAGTGCGAACCCTTCCGCATAGAGGCCTGTAAGGAGCCCAGACAGGAGCCGGTCCAATCAGAAATAACTGCCCATTAGTGCTTGACAAAGAATAGGAATCTGTGAGAGAAGATAAGGCCTTCTTTGGGCGGATAGCTCAGTTGGGAGAGCGTCGGCCTTACAAGCCGAATGTCGCAGGTT
>CAYTUL010000188.1:0-7501 GCA_964441135.1 uncultured Desulfobacteraceae bacterium
CGGCCGGTCTTCCTGAAAAACCGTTCCAGAGGTCAATTATCCCTGAGAGGCACAGTATATGCCACCTTCTTGAAACCTATTTCCCTGGTTCCGCTAAAAAGTTAGTTGTTGATGAACCAATTTATGATATTTCTCGTAAATTAGAATATATAGACGGATAATGTCAAGAGAAGCTCTCGAAAAATATAAGCCGATTTCCTATTGCCCATATGGTGTTATCAATAATTCGGATCCTGTGAATTGAAATTTCCCCCTGGACCCTTAGGCATCAGGTAATAATGATCTGATAATACCTCAACAGGTAGATTTGATCAAAAGAAATTTATGGAGATTCTTATTTTTGAGGCAAAGAAGATGCAAGTTCTGATTTCATGGACGTTGGTTTTCACAATGTGCCGGTTACCATGTCCACTCTCTTTTTCCCGTACCACTCCCAGACAATCAAAAAAAGGGCCAGTATAAAAGCTGCCACGTTAATGGCCGAAATGTATAAGGCCAGATTACCCTGAACGGGAATCAAGAGACCGAAGCCGGATACTCCAAGGATGATCCTTTTAATAGGATTGAGCTGTTTGAATAAATGTCCGGACAAGGCCCCGCTTAACACATAACAACCCATGATAGCCGTGGAAAGTGCGAGGATTATTTCACCCGGGGATCCTTTGAAAAGCAGGGCCGGGAAAAAGACGAACAGAAAAGGCACGATGTACTTGATGATGGCAAATCGCGCTGCGGCAAAGCCCGTACGCATGGGATCGGCGTCCGCGATCGCTGCGCCCGCGAAAGCGGCTATGCAGACCGGCGGGGTTACCATGGATGCGATTGCATAATAAAGGATAAAGAGATGAGCGGCGATCGGCTCAATACCCAATTGAATCACCGCGGGAGCCATGAGAACGGCCAGGACAATATAGGCCGGAAGGGTCGGCATCCCCATGCCGAGAATGAAACAGGCCATCGCAATGATAGGCAGCAGGATAAAAAGATTCCCTCCCGCAAGCTGAGAGAGGTTCAGGGAAATCAGGAATCCCACGCCAGTGTAAGATATCGTCCCAACCACAATACCGGCCAACGCGCCGATAGGGCTGATCAGGAGCAGGGACCTCCCCGTCTGGCGCATGGCTTCAAAAATCCAGTCCACCCGAAACCGCGTCTTTTTCCGAAAGAAAAAACCCAGAATGAAAATGGAGAGCACGCCCAGGAGGGCGCATTTTTCGGGGGTCAAATAAAGGACGAACAGGGCAATAATGAGAACGGCAAAAGGGATGATGAACAGATAACTTTGGCTCATGACGCCGGATATTTTCGGGAGCTGCTCCTTTGGAAGGCCCGTCAAACCGGCCTTGCCCGCTTCCATATCCACCTGAAAGAATATGGCAGCATAGTAGAGCAGGGCCGGAATGATGGCCGCTATAGCCACTTTCTGATAGGGGATGCCCACGACCTCCGCCATGACGAAGGCCGTAGCACCCATAATGGGCGGGCATATTTGGCCTCCCGTTGACGAGACCGCTTCGATCGCACCGGCCAAGTGGGGCTTATAACCGATCTTTTTCATAAGCGGAATCGTGACGACCCCGGTGGTCGCCACATTTGCGACGGCAACCCCGGATATGGTAGCAAAAAGACTTGAACCCACCACGGCTATCTTTCCCGGGCCACCGCGGTATCTGCCGAATGTGGCTATGGCCACATCCGTAATAAATTTGCCCCCTCCCACTGAAAAAAGCAGATTCCCGAAAAGGACAAAGGAGAGCACGACTATGAGTGCCACACCCAGAATGATACTCAACATGCCGTTGGTATCCAGAAAGAGATAATTGACCTGCTGGTCGAAGGGAAGGCTCGAACCTGCAAAAATATCGGAGATGAGCCAGCCAAAATGGGGAAGCAGGATAAAAATCAGGCCGAAGAGGGCAAGGACCAGGTTGGCCACGCGGCGGGAGGATTCGAGAACCAGTATGAGCGCAATTGTACCGAAAATCACCCTGTCCGGTGTTATATCCCCCAGTCTGAGCGCAATTTGATGGTAGAATATGGCCAGATACAGACCCATAATAACACTCAGGAAGGCCAGGACAAAATCATACCAGGGCACCCGATTCCTCGGAGAGGTCTTTCTGAAAGGGACAAGGAGAAATGCACAGGGCAGGAGCAGGGCCAGCATGAGCCCGTAATATTGTTCTCTCAGAACAGCGAATCCCAGATAGAAGGGGATGTCCATGATAAAGAAGCATCCTACCAGCGGAATGGCGATAAAAATCCAATTGACGACCTGTTTCTCCCAGCCTTCGAGGTTTCTGTAGGCAACGGATGATTCGTTATCCGAAGCGTGCCCGGTTTCACTCATGAATAAACGCTCCCGTTTGCAGCAGTCCCCGCGCAGGGACTGCTGCCCCTTGGACTAATCCTCTTTGAAAAAGCTTTGTTGAATTTCTTCCATCTTCGGACTCCAGACACCCTTTTCCTTGTAAAATTTAACGGCCCCTTCGTGATAGGGAGCGGTTACATTCTCGTTGACAAACTTATCCGGTGTCCAGGTAGCGAGAAGCTGGTGAATGGGTGCATACTCCTTGTAGTGATTCCACCAGGTCTCCACCAGCTTATAGGCTACATAATCCGGCATACGGTCTGTGACCAGGACGCCGTTATTCATGCTCCAGATGGGTGTATCCTCCCGTACGGCGGGGACCCCGGCTTTCCTTATGGTCGTATAACAGCCGGGCATGGCCCGCTGGCCCCTTTTAATATCTTCCGGATCCATGGAGTTGGCGAGAAACCGCATACCCACAAGTGCGTCGGCCTCCGCGATGGCCCCCATGCCCACGGCGGCCGTTGTAGCATCCACCCGTCCTTCCTGGGCGGCCTTTACCCCGGCGACGACTTCCACGATGGGCACCCCTTTTACGTCATCGATCGTAAGGCCTCCGTTCAAGAGATTAGCCAGAGTGATGGATATGGCCGGCGGAAAACCGGACCATTCCCAGGCGATCTTTTTCCCCCGCAGGTCGGCCACCTTTATCAGACCCGAATCCCTCCTGGTGAGCATGCCCACCTGGGTGATGAGACCTGCTATGAGGATCCGGATATTTCTTCTTTTTTCATAGGGCGGTCTCGGAGGGAATCCCTTTGGAAGGGGCTCCGGTGCGGCCTTGCCGTGCCACATCTGCCAAAAAACCGTAAGGTTATCCACAGCCAGGTCGGCGGTTCCCTGCTTGCTGAGCATGGGATACCAGGTAGAAGATCCCGTTGTTGGGACGATCAATAATGTCATGGGACTGTTATCCGATGCCACCTTTGCCAGGCCGCTATTGACGGCATAGAGCATGGCCCCCGGGGAGAGTGATGCAAAGCGCAGGGTCTTCGGGTATTTGAGCTTCTCCTGTGCAAAGGCCGGACCGGTGGCCGCGAATAGAAAAGATATGGAAATGATAATGATGAGCCCGAAACCCAGCCGGGTTCGAAACCGTTTTTCTTTTTTCATAGCCTTCCTCCTTTTCATTAATGATTGATTATTTGTGTTTTTCAAACCCTTCTTCGGTTCTTCGTCAGCGGGTTTATCACCTCCCTTCCACCTGTATTCCTGAATCTCATGGGGGCCCGGAAAGCTCCAGCCGAACACTCCTTCAAGATCTATATTGCCGTGAAACCCCCGTCTACTATGAGTTCGGTGCCCGTGATATATTTGGATTCATCGGAGGCTAAAAAAAGCACGGCGTTGGCCACGTCTTCCGCATCGCCCAGACACCCCATCGGAACCCTGTCCTCCCTGGCCCGCAGTGCTTCTTCATAGGTTCCCCCCAGACTTTCTACCTCCGCTTTGATGATGCCGTCCAGCATCTCTGTCATAATGAAACCCGGATGAACAGAGTTGACCCGTATATTATAATTGAGGAGCTTTTTCGAACACTCGATAGCGGCCGCTTTGGTAAAGAGCCGGACGGCACCCTTGCTGGCGATATAGGCCGATGTTTCCGCCTGCATGCCCACAAAACCGGCGATGGATGATATATTGACAATAGCTCCCCCTCTACTCTTCTTCATGGTCCTGATAGCATGCTTTGTGCCCAGAAAAACACCGTCCAGGTTAACCCGCATCACCTTCTGCCATTCCTCCAGAGTGATCTTTTCAATTGGTTTGTGAAGAAAAACCCCGGCATTGTTCACAAGGACGTCCAGCCTTTCGAAAACGGACAGGGTCCTGTCCATAACAGCCTGCCAATCGTCCTCCTGCGTGACGTCCTGCTTCAAGAAGAGCGCTTCCCCGCCCCTTTCCTTTATCGTCTCGACGACTTTTTCCCCTTCCCTTTCCATGATATCCGTGACCACGACGCTGGCTCCCTCCTTTGCCAGCATTTCCACCTGGGTCCTTCCCAAACCCCGGGCCGACCCCGTAACAATGATTATCTTGTCCTTGACCCGATCCATATAGGCCTCCTTCGGGATGAAACGGTTTAAAAGCAGGGCATTGCTCGCCGATAGGAGTAGCAATGAATATCATCCAGGATTTATGCTTTAATAGGATTTTCTGACTTCCGGGATGCGCTTTTTGTGGATTTGAATCGCCTTCTCTTTCTCTTTTATATAAGAGCATCCAACAATTTTTCAAGAGCCGATGATTTGAGAAGTGATAAGAAGTCCTTTATAGATTCAAATGTAGGGAATTTCGCCCTGTGTGTCAAGGTTAAAGACGGCGCATTGATCGTTCGGATATCAATGACGCAAGGTCTTCCTTGACTTTATGATTTTTTTATCATTTATTGACGGATGAATTAAATAAAAGAATTGGTTTCATCGAGTGCAAGATCAATCTCGTAGAATGGATTCCTTTGTCCATACCTTTTAAACCGTTATCGGCCCTTTGAAAAAAAAATACCGGAGGTGAGCCAAATGATCATTGATGCCTATAACCATATTCTTCCTAAAAAATATCAGGAGACGCTTGAAAAGAAGGTGACCGGTCGTGACGTGAACCTGCCCTCCTCCAACTGGGCGAAGACAGTTCCTACCCTGATGGACCTTGAGGCCCGGTTTCGGATCATGGACGATTTCGACGATTACATTCAGGTGATATCCGTTGCTTCACCACCGACCTACAGTATCGCGTCCGCCCCGCTGGCCATTGAGCTTTGCCGGATTGCAAACGATGAATTAGCCGAACTGGTGCACAAATATCCGGAACGCTTCGCGGCCGGTATAGCCACCCTGCCTATGAACGATCCCGATGCCGCCGTAAAAGAGTCCGTCCGCTCCATAAAGGAGCTGCGCCTCAGGGGTGTAGAGATATACACGGATATTTGCGGAAAACCGCCGGATGCGCCGGAGTTCATCCCTCTTTACGAAAAGATGGAAGAACTCGGCCGCCCCATTTTCATTCACCCCAGAGGGCTCGCGAGCACCCCAGACTTTGAAGGCGAATCCCATTCCAAGTATCGTCTCTGGACGAAGCTGGGATGGCCCTATGCCACGGCAATGGCCATGTGCCGCCTGGTCTACAGCGGCGTGATGGAAAGATTTCCCGGCCTTAAGGTTGTGACCCATCACTGTGGAGGGTTCATTCCCTATCTGGCCGGCCGGCTGGACTGGGCCGATGATGTCAACGAGATGCAAATGGGTCAAAGGGATATAGATCTAAAGGAACATGCGCTCTCCTATTTCCGAAGGTTTTTTTATGATACCGCTGTCAGCGGGAATACCGCTTCCTTGAATTGCGCCAGATCCTTTGCGGGCATTGACCAGATCCTCTTCGGAACGGATGCCCATTTCGATAACCAGTATGGCCGAAGACACATCCGTCAGGCCATCGAAGCGGTAGAGCGCATGGGCCTGAATGACGAGGACAAAAGGAAGATCTGCCAGGATAATGCCATCAAGCTCTTACGCCTGCCCCTTGGTTACCCGTTAGGAGCCCCTTAGGAGCGCATCACCGCCTTTTTGTATGAACGGGGGCCGTGCTCAATGCCGTTAACTTAAGCCTTTCGGTCCAGTTTGGAAGCCTCGGATGTCGTTCCGGCGGAAGCCGGAATCCAGGTTTTAGGGGGTTCTGGACCCGACCCCATTGGGCATTGAGGAAATTGCTCATTCCTAAAATAAAACCCGTTTATTTGGAAAAAGGGCAATAAAAAGGGGGGCGAACGGGAAATTCGCCCCCCTGTCCAAAGGTTATTAATTATTAGTTCCAGCAGGAACCGGGGCCGAAGCCGCCCCTCATCCAGCCGCCTCCAGGGCCATAGCCTTGACCCATCATGTGACGGCCATAGCCTCTGCCGTTTCCCCAGCCATAACCCGTATCCGGATTGATCTTATGTTCTGCGATTTCAAATTCAAGCCGCTTCTGATCCAGCTTTGCCCTGAGATCGCTGATCTCACTCTGGAGGGTTTTGGCCTTCTCGACATTAGGCTCGGTTGCGTTCAAGGTCTCCCTGAGCTCGTTACTTTTTGTCCAGAGGTCATTTCTCAGTTGACTGGTCTCATCGTAAAATTTCTTATAGAGCGCTTCTATTTGATCCCTCTGCTCCGCCGTAAGGGTATCGTTATAGCCTCTATTATAGGGACCATACCCCGGACCTCCGCCCCATCCCATCATGTGGCCGCCCCAGCCCGGGCCATGTGCCATTACCGGAGCCGCCATGACGCCAATCAAAAGAATAAATGCTGCTATGGTTAATAATCGTTTCATTTTACTACCTCCTTATTTATTGGGTTTCAATTTGAATTTTTCTTTACGATAGAGCAAGAGGCGTGCCAAATATTTATCGAACAATATAACATACTGGAATTACGAGAATTATATGGAATTAAATCTGTGATGGGATAATAATGGACTTCAATTTAAGTGAAAAACTGGATACTTTATATGCAGATATATGGGTAGATTGGATACAATATATTCAACAATCCCCTTCAGCGCAGAATCTAATGAAAATCGCGACCATTCGGAATCTTATTCTTTACGTTCCTTCTTGGATTTCAAGTATTCCAAAAAATCCAGCACCTCAGCTTGGTCTGATTCCGGCATTGATTTGAGTTGCTCTATAATTTTCTCAACGATTTTCATTTTAGACTCCTTTTTTCGTCCATGGCAAATAACGTACCGATAACCAGACGGGCGGTTTTTAGCCCGGTCTGGTTAATTGGAATGTGTACGCCCGGTATGGGCGTGAACTTATGGGGTGCCCCGCTTTCGCCAAGGCTATGGCAGGGTAGGAAGTCCCCTATACGTGAATCCTGTTAACGTATTGAACACATTAATAAAAGTATTAGCCGAAGACAAGCGCCTGTACCAAGGCTACGGCGGTTCAAGAGGGCGGAACGGCGAGGAACCGTCTGAAGCCAGTCTTCGCTAAAGCTATACCGGGTCTGCGAGAAGTCAGGCATACATTTGTCCTGCTATCTTGTTTCGCCATAGCTGAAAGCGAAGGCGGAAACTCAAAGAGCGACGGCGGACCCGTCGGGGCGAAGCCTTAGCGAAGACCGATGGCGTGGGGGCTGGGGGGCTAAC
>CAYTUL010000189.1:0-7484 GCA_964441135.1 uncultured Desulfobacteraceae bacterium
ATGATATCGTCTACGGCCTGAAACTCTATGAAGTGGCGCCCTATATCACGGATTCAGATTTCAGCAATAATGTTGAAAATGTGACAATGAACCTGAAAAAATGGCAGGCCATGACCAAGGAAGATCAGGAGATCTTCACCAGGACGGCAAAGGAAGTCAATGAGTGGAGTTACAGGGAGACCCTGAATTACTATGAAAAGTTGAAGGGGGATATCCTTTCCAAAGGCGGCAAGATCTATGCGCTGACACCCGAGGAGAAAAGCCTTTATCTCAAGGACGCCTTTGCCCTATGGCCGGAAGTCAGGAAGATATCAGGGCCACTGGGAAACAAGTTCGTCGATATCATGGAAAAATTCAGGGATCAGTAGTGTGGAGGTCTTTGACAAGGAGGGTGGCGTGTATTCTTCGTTCTATGAGAAGATAAAAAAGATAAATACAATTTGCGCCACCCTTGCAGGTCTCGTGCTTCTATTCGTGACCTTCTCCATCTTTGTTGATGTGATTCTCAGGTATTTTTTTAACAGGCCCAGTATCTGGATAACGGAAGTCTCGACGTATCTGTTCCTCTATCTTATCTTCCTGGGTACGGCCTACGCCCTTGATCAGGGCCTGCATATCCGGGTGACATTCCTGGTGGACAGGTTCGGGCCGTGTGCCACCCGGATTATCAATTTCCTCACTTCAATCTTCGCGATGATATTTACCCTGGTCCTCCTCTGGCAGGTCTCTGTAATGACCTGGACGGCCTTCAGGGAAAAATGGACATCCCCGACCATGCTTAACGCCCCCTATGCCTATATCTACATGGTTATGGTATTCGGATCATTCATGCTGTTTCTGACCTTTCTCTTTCGGGCCCTGTTAGAGTTGAAATCGGGTATGATTGAGGATTCTAAATAAGGATGCGGGCGGGAATCCCTATGGATATCGGTCTTATATCACTCATTCTCATCCTTCTCCTTATTATCCTGCTGGGTCTGGGAACACCCATATCCTTTTGTCTGGGATTCCTCGGCGTGGCGGGAATCATCGGTTTTCTTGATATCGGCGTCCTCTACCAGATCGCGGAGGTGGCAGCGGACACGGGGACAAACCTCTTCATGCTGACCCTGCCCCTGTTCATTCTCATGGCCGAGGTTGTCTCCTTTTCGGGTGTCGGCGACGATATATATACCGCGGCACATGACTGGCTGAGCTGGCTGCCCGGTGGCCTTGCCATCAGCAGTATTGCCACGTGTACGGGTTTTGCGGCCATCAGCGGATCCAGCCCGGCCACCGCGGCCACGGTAGGACTTATATCCATTCCGGAGATGATTAAAAGGGGATACAATCGTTACCTTGCCGTCGGCTCCATTGCCGCGGGCGGAACGCTTGGTATTTTAATTCCCCCCAGTATCACAATGATCATTTACGGGATCATCACCGAAGTCTCGATAGGCAAGCTTTTCATTGCGGGAATAATTCCGGGTATTATTCTCTCCCTGATCCTCAGCCTGGCTATCGCTATTTCAGTGAAGATGAAACCGGATCTTGCGCCGAGGATCGAGGGGGTGAACTGGAGCAAGAGATTTTCCTCTCTGAAAAGGGTCTGGGCCTTCGTCCTGCTGGCCATCAGTATTGTGGGAAGCATATACGCCGGTATCGCGACGCCCACGGAATCGGCCGCTATCGGTGCCACCCTCGCTATCATTATCGCTCTGATTTACAGGAGACTCTCCATCCGGGCACTCCACGGGGCCCTATTGAGGACGGTCGGTGTGACCGCCATGATCATGTTCCTGGTCCTAGGCGGCAATGTAATGGCCTTCCTGCTTTCGACCATGAGCATTCCCCAGTATGTCACGGAAATGGTGATGGTAATAAATCCCTCGAAGTGGGCCATTATGATCATTGTTAATTTGATCCTCCTGGCCATGGGATGTCTCCTGGATCCTATGGCGATCATGGTCATCTCCCTGCCCATTATTTTCCCCATTGTCACGGGACTCGGTTTCGATCCCGTATGGTTCGGGATCGTTGTGACCATTAATGTGGAAATGGGTATGATTACACCGCCCGTAGGCCTGAATCTCTTCATCCTGAAAGGTTCCGTGCCGGGGATTACCATGAAGGATATCGTGGGCGGGTCCCTGCCCTTCCTCCTCTTACTTCTAATCGGTCTGATTCTCATCATGGTCTTTCCAACCCTGGCCACATGGCTTCCTGGAAGGATGGGATTTTAGCCCCTATTCGTTCCTTTCCACAGGGCCGCGTCAAGAAGGCTGGTTGGGGCCCTTTACTAAGCCTATTGGACCGGTATTGCCGGAAATGTGAGTGAGAAGCGGCTCCCCCCGGAGGAGAGACACTCTGATCTGTCCCTGATAAAGGGGCACGCCGACACCCTGCCGGCGCATTTATGATTATCGGTCGGTATGAATCTGCATCGTGTACTCTCAAAGTCTATTGAAAAACCTAACCGCTTCGCAAAGCTCTTTATTCTAAGGAGATCGGATCCGGTGCCGCCCGCATTAAACTGATAGGGTCTTTTTGAGGTATAAAGCTTCGTATCCTGGGTATGGAAGAATCCTCCAAAGATTAATTTCTGATTTTCCTCCGTAATCCCCACTCCATAATCCCGCACCTCGATTCGCCTGTCGCCGTCTTTCAGGAAGGCTGTAATATCTATCTTGCCCTCATCCGGTGTGTTCTCCGCGGCGTTCTTGAATAGCCCGAGAAAAGATTTGCAAAGGATGCCCCTGTCCATGGTAAGGTTGATGCCCTTTTCAATATTCACGTTGACGGTAAGGTCTCTCCCCTCTAAGGACCTTATTCCTTCGTCACAAAGCTCATCCAAGTACTCATCGAGACGAAGCTCCTCCATATGGACCCTTCCATTCCCGAAAAGCGACTCGATGCGGCTTGAGACACGCTCAATCAGGTCCGCATCATAATGATACTCTTCTTTTGCCTCCTCAAGGAAGCTGATGGCATCCTCGATGATAAAGAGGATCTTATCCTTTTCTTCCACGGACCTCTGGTCGAGTATATCGGCTATTTTTTCCTGAAGATCGATCAGGCGGTTGACATTCCTTTGGCCTCTCCTTACGGCCTTCACCAGGTCCTCGTTGGGTGTTTCACCGAATAACCTGGTGATCCTCTCAAATACCCCTGAGATCAGGGCTAACGGCGTTTTCAACTCATGGGCAAGGTGGTTTATGACACGTTCCTTTGCCTTATTTAAAAGATTGAGCTCTTCACAGGCCTTCTCCAACTGGCCGTGGATTTTCGCGTTTTCTATGGCAACCCCTGTCTGGGTTGATAACATTTCAAGGATTTGTAAATCCCGGTCTGTAAAATCCCCTTCCTTTTTATTGATAACCTCGATAACCCCTAAAATATTCCCGCGGAACGTGATGGGCACACAGATCATGGACCGGGTATGAAACCCGGTTATTTTATCAAAGGAGTCGTCCCACTTGGGATCCCTATGAACATCGTTGACTAACACGGCCTCCCCCGTGACCGCCACAGTCCCCGCGATGCCCTGCCCGAGTTGCAGGGTCAGCTTTCCCTCAAAGAGTTCGGATTTATCCCCTCTCGAGACCTCCCAATAGAGCTCTTCCTTAGAGGGATCCAGGAGCATGACGGCACTTACCTCATTTTTAAGGAGATCCTCCGTGAAGCTCATCACTTTGTGAAGTAAGGCCTTGAGGTTCAGATTCGAAGAGATAGCCACACTGGCCTTGAACAGATTATCGAAGACAGCGGCTAAATGAATCTCCTCTTCGAATTGATCCCCCAAAAATCGAAGGGTGGATTCTTGAACAGGCGCGGTGGGATCAATCAGGATCAATTTTCCCTTTTGAAGGGTTATTGTTTTCGTGTGTTGCCTGGGTTCCGGGAGATCACTCGCGTTGAGTTCATCTCCCGATTCTATGCGCATTTTCAGGTTTTTTCCCGGTTCCTCCGGGAAGGCGTATATACGATCCTTATCATAGTAAATGACGCCCCTACTGCCCGTAAACCTGGTGAGGGATCTTAGCTTCTCCTCAACATTGATGAGGAAATTATGGGTTTCCATAAAGATTCCCCGGAAGGGTCTGGATAGATTACCCTATGCTACCAAATGGATATCAATAAATAAATTATGCTATATTAAGTTGATTTTTTTGTCAAATTTCAAATTTGAAACTAATTAGTCCTTTTCAAAAGCTTGGGTGCTCAGCAATCTCTTTCCCGGGCACCCTTCTTTTATTAACCATCTTTCAAAAGGCTAAAGTGTTACTCCAATTTAATATCATCCGGGAATATGGATCCACACTCAAAGAGACTGTGTCACAATTCATCATCCAGCCGAGTCTCATGAAGCGGGAAGCGAGCCGGGATCCAGAAGTCTTAAAGATGATTCAATTTTCCTGGATTCCGGATCTCGCTATGCTGCGCTCCGCTCGTCCGGAATGACGCTCTTGAGGCATTACGACACAGTCTCAAAGGACGTGGCCTTACTTGAGCCTCAAAGGGATAGTATAGGTAGTGTCCATCCAGAAACAATCTGTTTCTGGATGGAGCTTTCAGCCGTCCGCGGTCAGCAGTCAGCTAAATCTTTGTTTTTATAATCTTTTGCTGATAGCTGAATGCTGATAGCGCGAATCCATAAATGATGGTTTATGGATGAGCACTAAGTAGTGTCCATCCAGAAACGGTTTATTTCTGGATGGACATTCTATTGCCAAAATAGCTAAAGGATTGTATCCTGTTTTTTTCAGACAGAACCTTCATGAAAACCTTGGGTTGAATTCATGGCTAAAGCTTCCCGCTCATTTCAGATCTTTGTCAAACCGGCCGGGTCACTCTGTAACCTGGGTTGTTCCTATTGTTACTACCTGAAAAGGGGTCAGCCCGATTTAAAGAATGATATATTCCCCATGCCCGATGACATCCTGGAAGAGTATATTGTCCAGCATATCGATGCGTCTTCGGATTCCCTGATCATGTTTTCCTGGCATGGAGGCGAGCCCACGGTCCTGGGTCTGGATTATTTTCGTAAGATCGTGGATGTCCAGAAAAAGGTAAAGTACCCTGAAAAACACCTGATTAACGGCATTCAGACAAATGGGACCCTTTTAACGGAAGAATGGTGCCGTTTTATGGCAAAAGAGGGATTTTCAATAGGGCTCAGTCTGGACGGACCACAAGAGATTCACGACAGATACCGTCGGACGAGGGGTGGAAAGCCCACACATGAAGAGGTCATGCGAGGGTATAACCTCCTGCGGCAGCAAGGAATCACGCCGGATATCCTTTGCGTGGTCAACGCCCATAACGTAAACTACCCCGCCCGGGTCTATCGTTTTTTTAAAGAGATCGGGGCCCGGTACATAAGCTTTTTACCCATGGTGGAACCGGAGCCCGGGGCGGAGAATGGCGTGAGCCCGATCACGGTCCCTGCGAAAGCATTTGGGGATTTTCTCTGTACGATCTTTGATGAATGGAAAACCCGGGATATCGGCAGGATTAAGGTGCAGTTATTTGAGGAAACAGCCGGAACCGCAATCGGCCGGGAGCATGAGCTCTGTATCTTCCGGCGGACCTGTGGTGACGTTCCTGTCCTGGAATATAACGGGGACTTCTTTTCTTGTGATCATTTTGCAGACTCCGGGCATCGCCTTGGAAATATCCGGGAAACGCCCCTCATTGAACTGCTGGAAAGCCCGGATCTGATAGCCTTCGGGCGGAACAAGCTGGATAAGTTGCCCCATTATTGCCAGGAATGTGAAGTCCGAACCATGTGTAATGGTGAATGTCCCAAAAACCGCTTCATTCGAACGCCGGATGGAGAAGAGGGGCTGAACTATCTCTGCGCGGGTTACAAACGTTTCTTCAAACACAGCCTGCCCTTTGTAAAAGAACTGACCGCCCTGTGGCGCGGACAAACACCCGAGAGAAAGATGCGGCCTGCTGGGGGCGGGGCCGATCCGCTCCGGGCGAAGACCGGACGCAATGATCCATGTCCTTGCGGAAGCGGGAAGAAATATAAAAAATGCTGCCTGGGGAAATGAGTATCCGGGCCTGGTATTGATTTAATCCCATGATGGCCTGGAGACCAAAGGAGGCTATTTCGACAACCTTTATCTAAAACCGCGTCCTAAATAGACCTAGGTCTTCAGTTTCTCCTTTAGAAATTCAATTGTACGCTTCCAGGCTAACTGGGCCGCCTCCTTGTTATATCGCGACGCATTTGTATCGTTGTGAAAGGCGTGATCGACACCCTCATATACGTAAAGCCTGTAATCGATGGATGCCTTTTTAAGGGCCTTCTCAAAGGCAGGGATACCCCTGTTAATCCGATGATCATTTCCGGCATAATGCAAAAGCAGAGATGCCTTGATCCTGGGGACATCTTCAGGTGCCGGTTGCATACCGTAAAAGGGGACTACCGCCTTCACGTCCGGTGAGTTTACCGCAACCTGGTTTGCCATTCCGCCTCCCCAGCAGAAACCGATAACGCCTGTGTTTCCGTTGGACCGGGGGTGGTTTTGAAGGTATTTTACTGCGGCCACGTAATTCTTCACGGTGGAATCATTATCCAGTTGCTGGAACATGGGACGGGCCTTGGCCGGGTCTTCAGGGGTTCCCCCGAGGGGGGTCAATGCATCCGGTGCCATGGCTAAAAAATCCTCTAGGGCCAGACGCCTGGCAACATCCTCTATATGGGGATTAAGTCCCCAGATCTCATGGATGACGATCACACCCGGTACCTTTCGGTCACCTTTAGGCAGTACCAGATTGGCACGGATATCGCCTGTCGCCCCTGGATAGTTTATATACTCCGACTGAATGCGAGGGTCATCCCTTGATATGATTTCCGCCTTGGCGTAGTTGTTTTCCAGGAACGGAAGCAAGGAAAAAGCAGCGACTGCACCACCCGTTACTATGGCTAATTGGGTAAGGAATTCCCTGCGATCCAGTAGCCCATTATTATAATCATCATAAAGATCAATAACCTTCTGCTCCATAATACCCACCCCCTTCTTGAATATTTTTCTATCCTCGCCCATGAAAAAACCCGTACAGATGTAAGCGGATCAGAAAAACATGCATACCTATCAATGGCTGAAAACAATAAAAAGTCAAGAAAAATAGGGATTTTTTTGATATGATAGACAGGCCTTGAGGTGCCGGTCGTTTATTTTTCATACGGTCGGAGAATGTCCTTGAAAAGAGTGGCCTTGATTTAACCCCAAAGGGTTTTATAGGGAAATCATTAGAATATCATGAAAGACATGAAATAAGTCTTGACAGAACCCGATTTCTCAAATAAAAGATAAGAGTTTCACATATCGCAAAACTGTTGCATTAAATGCAAACTTATCTAATCCACTATTATTACGATGAGCACCCACCGAGCAGTTGAAAAAGCCCTGGATATACTTATGGTATTTGTACCCTATAATCAGGAGATTGGGACGGTCCAACTGAGCGAAAAAATGGGATTCCATAAATCC
>CAYTUL010000190.1:0-7461 GCA_964441135.1 uncultured Desulfobacteraceae bacterium
GGAAACCGGACCGCGGGAAGGATATGAGGCCTATGTGGAGAAACTCGTATACGGTGTGAGCAATTGGGAAGAACATCTCACGGTAAAGAGGGCCATCAAGGGAGATGATTACTTTACCAAAATGCAGATAAATCCCGTGAGGAGCGAACCGATTATAACCGGTTATTAGGCTGTCCTCAAAACCCGGTTGAAGTCCCGATGTATCGGATAGGCATAAATAGATATCAAGGGTAGAGCAGCATGAGCGGAAATGAGAACAACCCGGATTATACGGATGCCGACCAGATGATTGTCTCAGCGGCCCATCAAATCAAGGACAATGATATCGTATATGTGGGGGTGGGTCTGCCCATGGTAGCGGCCCTTCTGGCAAAAAATACCCATGCGCCGAACTGTACCATCATTATTCAAAACGGTATTATTCAGACCACGAACTTCGAATTACCGGCCGCCACGGATACCCTTGGCTCCCAATACATGTCAGACCAGTTGGACGGTCTTTTCTATATTAACTGTCTGGGGCAGGCAGGTTTTATCAGCACCGGTTTTATCGGAGCAGGACAGGTAGACAGGTTTGGAAACGTCAACGCGACGGTCGTCGGTGATTATGCCAATCCAACATATCGCTGGCCCGGAAGCGGTGGCGGAAATGACGTCATGAGCTTCTGTAACCGGACGATTATCATATTGAGGCAAAGCAAAAGGAGGTTCCCCGAGAAGGTGGACTTTGTCACCTGTCCGGGCTATCTTGAAGGTAAACCGGGACAAAGGGAAGAGGCCGGTTTACCGGCGAATACCGGTCCCTCGGAAGTGATCACCAACCTGGGTTGCTACGCATTTGATGGAGGGGAGATGATACTCAAATCGATTCACAGGGACATCGGGGTTACTTTATCGCAGGTCAAATCTGAGATCGGCTGGGATATACGGGTCTCTGACGAGCTCAAGGAAACCAGACCGCCTACCCGGGAAGAGTTGCGTATCCTGAGGCAAGAGGTTGATCCCGGCAAGATCTGGGCTGGTGGGAAGCGAGCCGTCTTAAAACAGGATTAACAGGGGTCAAACCAATTCCGGCCCCTTCGAAGATCCCGGACATCAGGAGAAGGTCCCTCAAATCTGAACCTGATCAAGGTTCAAAAATCTGACACATCCGCTGGCCATTGTTCGATAATAATCACTCCGCAATTCCCTCCATTCCATTCATGAAGCCTAAGTATTTAGATTTTCGAGGAATTTATTTCAATGGAAATCTGGCATGTTTCATGCATCTTTCATCAAATAAGGATTATTCTGTAAAATAATTAGTGCTCATCCATAAACTAACGTTTTTGTATTCGCGCAATCAGCAATCAGCTGTCAGCGAAAATCATTGAAAATAAAGACTTGGCTGACTGGTGAATGCTCCGTCCAGAAATTGGCTGTTTCTGGATGGATACTAATTATATATTACGTGAAAAAGCCAGATTACCCCGTGCACAGCTCGGGGCATGCTCCGTGCTTTGCACGGGGATGAATGGCCAATTGGAAGTTTGGGGTGGCGTGGGCCATTCACCGCCCTGAATAGCAGGCCCCAAGCCTATGAGCTTTTTCATAGGAAGAAGCCCCGACCCCTTGGTCGGGGTTCTTCACTTAGATGTGTCTAATTTGTTTTTGGGAGAGAAGAGATCATGAAGATCAATGAAAAGATCAACGACATGATTCGAAGTAAACAGACACAACTGCCTACTCTTCCCGTAATCGCGGATAACGTGCTCAGCATGGCCAGAGATGAAGCTACTTCGAGTAAGGATCTCGCGGAAGTCGTAAGCCAGGATCAGGCTATAGCCAATAAAATAATAAAACTGGCAAATTCCGCCTATTACGGAATGATGAAGACGATAGACTCAATCCCCCGGGCGATAACCATAATCGGTTTCAATGAAGTTATCAGCCTTACCATAGGGATGAGTGTTATATCCACATTTAAAGGAAAAAAGATCGATGAGATCTTAAACATGCAGGATCTATGGGTGCATTCTATCGGCTGTGCCTTTGCCGCGAAGAATATCGCTAAAAAAATCAACTCAGGTATGGCGGAACAGATCTTCCTTAATGGTCTGCTGCACGATATGGGTAAGGTCATTTTCGCGGTATACTTCCCCCAGGAATATCGAGAAGTCTTAGAGGAGGCGGAAACTTCCCAGACGGCCCTGCACCGGAAAGAAGGGCAGGTTTTAGGAATAGATCACGCGGACCTGTCCGGATTACTCATGACAAGGTGGCATTTTCCGGATAATCTTCTTTTACCATCACGTTTTCATCATGATCCCGAGAGGTGTCCACCTAATTACAGGCAACATACACTTATTGTCGAGCTCGCGGACTTCTTATGCCGGAAGGCCAATCTCGGGTACAGTGGAAATCCGGTAGTTCCAAAATCGACAAAAGCAAAAGAGAAATTGGGTTTTGATAATAGAGACATCGCGGAGGATATTGAGGAATTGAAGAAACAGCGCTCCAAGATTGAAGCATTTTTTCAAATGATAAAATAAAACAGGTTGAAAAGGAATTAAAAGTTAAAAACATAAAATCACTTTTTATAAAATGAATGAACCAATGAATGATACTCTTAGAAGTGAAAATAAACTTCTTCGGGATCAAATCAAAAAAGTCCAAGAAAGGTACGAGGATAAGATTGCCGAACTCTCCATCATCCGCGAACTCGGGATGTCGCTTTTGCATGTTCATGATTTTCAAAGAATCTGTCAATATATTTTAGAAATCATTATAAACAATACCGTAGCCCAGAATTGCTCGATAATGCTCCTTGATCAGGAGAAAGATCAATTATTTTTACTCTGCTCTACAAACCTGCAAAGAGATACGTATATCCTGGAGACAAGGAAAGTCTTTTCAAAGGAAGGCATAGACTATAAATTTAAGCTCGGAGAGGGTGTGGCCGGAAAGGCGTTGCTCGAAAAGAAGCCGGTACTGATAAACAACACCACAGAGTCGGATATTTTTACCCAGATCCCGGAGACAAAAGTGAAGGTTAACAGTATTCTATCGGTTCCTTTGATAGTTGAAGATAAGTCTGTTGGAGTTATTAACATTAGTCACACAGACATAAATATCTTTGAGCCCAACGACATCTATCTTTTTCGTGTTATCGGGGATTTCGTTACAATTTTATTATATAGTGCCCTTAACTATGAAAAATTACAATACAGCGAGGCGAATTACAGGGCTTTATTCGAAAACTCGAATAACGGAATCGCAATAATCCAGGATGATGTTCATTATTACGCCAATCCTAAATATCAGGAACTTTCCGGTTATAGTATTCAGGACCTGGAAGAAAAGACATTTGAAACTTTATTTGAAATCACTGATTCAAGAAAAAATCTTTCGGACATTCTATCCAACCTGAAAAATGTCTCACATAATGAGGTTTTCAATGCCAGGATGCGCAAGAAAAACGGGCCATCCATTGATGTGGAAGTAAGCGCTTCGTCGGTTATCTATAATGGTAAAAAAACATTAATCCTTTCCGTTCTCGATATTTCAGACCGGATTATCTTAGAAAAACATCTCATACATGCTCAAAAGATGCAGTCATTGGGAACCTTAGCGGGGGGTATCGCGCATAATTTCAACAACCTGCTCATGGGAATTCAGGGAAACGCGTCGATGGTTCTCATGGAAATCGATCAACGTCACCCCTATTATCGAAATCTTGAAAATATTGAGAAACTAGTTAAGAACGGATCAAACCTGACAAATCAGCTCCTCGGGTACGCCCAGGAAGGGAAATACGAGGTCAAACCGGTAGACCTGAACCACGTGGTAAAAGAGACGTCCGATACATTCGGGGCGGCAAGGAAGGATATTAAAATAAGTCTTGATCTTATCAGAAGGATATACGGATTGCAGGCGGATCAGGGACAAATAGAGCAGATGTTGATTAACCTGTATGTGAATGCCGCGGACGCGATGCCTGACGGGGGAGAACTTTTTATCAAGACACTCAATGTAACCGATAAAGACATGCAGAATAAGCCCTATAGGCCGAAGAAGGGAAATTATGTCATGTTGACAGTTAGGGATACGGGTTCGGGTATGGACAGTGAAACCATGGAGCGTATATTCGAGCCGTTCTTCACTACCAAGGGCCTCGCTAAAGGTACCGGTCTTGGATTGGCTTCAACCTATGGCATAGTCAAGGGACATGGGGGATATATTGATGTTGATTCCCGAGAGGGCTTGGGAACAACGTTCAACATCTATTTGCCTTCAACAGCCAAGATGCTCGTGAGAGAAGGGGAATCGTCCGATAGGCTACAAATCGGAACCGGGACGATCCTTTTAGTAGATGATGAGGAAATCATTCTGTATGCCGGTGAACAGATGCTTAATAAATTAGGGTATAAAGTACTGGTAGCAAAGAGCGGCAGGGAGGCCCTGGAGATTTATAAAGAAAATCAGGATACCATTGATCTCGTGCTTCTCGATATGGTCATGCCGGCGATGGGAGGCGGGGAGACCTATGAAAAAATGAAAGAGATCTGTAGCGATATAAAGGTTCTTCTCTCCAGCGGGTATAGTCTGGACGGGCAGGCCACGGAAATAATGAATAAAGGATGTGACGGTTTCATCCAGAAGCCCTTTAGTTTGAAAGAACTTTCCCAGAAGGTCAAGGAGATGTTAGAACTGTAAAAGCTTCGGTCCTTCCCATCTTTGAAACAGACCGGATTCTACAGGCGAAAAATAATATAGGTGAGACTATCCCTGGGGGATACATCTTTCATTTGATGGTTGAAACTTCCGCATCGCGGAGGTTGGGATTATCAGGCTCTGCCTGGAGATTCATATCCGGTATGATATTTCTTTTCAATGAGATATTTATTGGAGGCGCAGGGCACAGGGCACAAGGCGCAAGGAAAAACCTTAAAAAAAGGATTTTGAATTTGAATTCAGCCTTGGGCCTTGAGCCTTACGCCTTGAGCCTTTCTATCCCTACCTGCTTTCCCTCTGGGTTTTAAAAGCCTCTTCGATCCTATCGATCCATAGTTCAAAAAGATCCCCAGGTTTTTACGAATCAACCCCTGCTCGTGAAAACCGGGGGTTTCGGAGCAAAATCCTAAGTCATCACGACACCGCCATCTATAACGAGCTCGCTTCCGGTAACGAAGCTTGATTCATCCGAAGCCAGGTAAAGGATTCCATAGGCAATATCCTCCGGTTTTCCCATACGGCCGAGGGGAGTAGCTTCGGCACATTGTTTTAAAAATACCTCAACCATGCCCGGATCCCTTCTCTCCACCATATCCACGAAACCAGGTGTTTTGATATAACCGGGGTGAACGGAGTTTACCCGTATGTTATCTTCCGCGTAAACCGCAGCGTCTCCCTTGGATAACAGACGAACGCCGCCCTTGGCCGCGTGATAGACGGGATCTTTTCCCCCTAATATGCCGAGCATGGATGACATATTCACGATGCTGCCGCCCCCGGCCTTTTTCATGTAAGGAACCACATGTTTTGTGCAGCGCCAGACACCCTTGACATCGATATTCAGGATCCTTTCAAATTCTTCTTCGATCATCTCATGACTGGGTTTTCCGGTTCCGGGAATACCGGCGTTATTTACCAGGATATTGATTTGACCGTATAACCTGCTGACCTCGGAAAACACCTTTTCGATCTCTTTCTCATTGGTAACGTCCATATGAAAGTAGGATGCCTCTCCCCCGTTTTTTTTGATATCTTCAACAGCCTCGTTGCCTTCCTTATCGCTTATATCGGCTATGGCCACTTTGGCCCCCTCTTTCGCAAGGAGTTTGGCTGCCGCTCCCCCTATCCCCATGGATCCGCCGGTTACAATAGCCACTTTTCCTTTTACTCTATCCATCGGTTCCTCCTTTGTAATAAATAAAAAATGAATAATGATCTTATCAGAGTCTTCAAATAGCGGAATTCTATCTGAGATAAGTCCTTGTCGCTGTATTTGACGGGAAAATCCGGGTTCCCCTATATACTTTTACACCAGGGTTCGGGACCTTTATCATTGCATTTTTTTTTGACACGCGAAAGCTTTTTTTATACTCTTCCTGAAAAGTCGATTCCTATCCGAATAGAACATATCAGTTTTCAGATCGAACCCCTGAAGACAGCAGAGAAAGGAGTGATCATGGATACAAAAGATTCAGTCAGTTCGATGTTCGGCAAGCTTGAACACGTGGGTGTCGTGGTCAAAGACATTGATAAGACGGTGAAATTCCTGAATTCCCTGGGTTTCGGATCGCCCAAGGATTCGGAAAGCATGTTTGAAATCCCTTTTAAAGGAGAGGTCAGAGGTAAACCAATGGAGTGGAGAGTGGGTATCTACAATATCATGATGGGCGACATCGAACTCGAGTTGCTGCAGCCTCTCGAGGGTCAGGATCTATTACGGGAATACCTGGATAGTGTGGGCGAAGGAATTCATCATATCGGTTTTGCCACGGATGATATTGACAAGGCATCCGAGATGATGGCCGGTATGGGGATTAAAAAGATCATGGGTGCGCCGGGCCCCGAAGGCGGGGGTTTCGGCTATTTTGAGACAAATCTCTTCGGTGGGATTATTGTTGAATTAAGACAACTTGTGGATTAACTCCCGGAGGAACGGGATATACGAACCGATTGTTATTAAGGAGGGAGGACCCAATGAAAGCAGCCGTTATTCATGGTATCAATAGCATCACAGTCGATGAAGTGCCCGAGCCGTCGGCCGGGCCCAACCAGGTCAAGGTTAAAATTGCCTACTGCGGTCTCTGCGGTACGGACCCGGAGAACCTTGAAGGCCGTTTTGCCCTGATGCCGCCGGAAGTCTATAAAATGGACCGCGTTATCGGACACGAGGCCTGCGGAATCATCGCCGAGGTCGGCAGCGAAATTACTCAGTACCAGGTAGGCCAGCGGGTAGCCATGGACTTCCGAAGCTCCTGCGGGGCTTGTTACTACTGCCGCAAGGGGACGCCGCACTTCTGCCCCAGCGCTGAAGGGGCCTCCGGCGCCTTCGCGGAATATGCAGTCTACCCGGAAAGCGCCATCTATGCCCTTCCGGATGACATCAGCTTTGAGCAGGGCGCTATGTTAGAGCCTGTCTCCGTGGCCGTCCACGCCATCGACCAGGCCAACGTCCGCACAGGCAGCACCGTCGCCATTGCCGGGGGCGGGCCCATCGGCCTCCTTTGCCTGGAAATGGCCCTCAAGGCAGGCGCCGCCCGTGCCATGCTCTCCGAGCCCATCAAGGAGAAACGCGACCTCGCACTCAAGTTAGGCGCGGACATCGCCGTGGATCCCTTCAATGAGGACATCGTCGCTGCCGGCATGAAGCTCACCGACGGCCGTGGTTTTGATACCGTCATTGATGCCAGCGGCAGTGTCAAGGCCGCCAGCCAATGCCTCGAGCTGGCGGATAACAAGGCCACCATACTC
>CAYTUL010000191.1:0-7423 GCA_964441135.1 uncultured Desulfobacteraceae bacterium
CCCTCTTACCGCGTTCTTGATAAAGACATAGTATTGAACCGGTATGGGCTGATCCAGCCCGAGCCGGACACGAATCTCCTGAACTTCCTTATCTGTGGCGTCCTGGGGCGCCAGGAGAAGGACCACATCACCCGAAAGCCGTGCCGCTATGAATATAATCATGCTGACACCTATCAGGGTTACAATGCCTAATAGAATCCGTTTGAGAATATATCTCCTCACCTGTGTCTTACTCCCCGTATCAATGGTTGATTTTTTCTCGCGAGGACTTCAAATCTAAATAGGATACAGCACCTATGAGATAAAAACAAGGACCGGCGACTTGCCGGCCCTTGTTTGTTCGCCTCAGGAGGGCTTGAGGCGAGGGTGCAATGGAATGAACAATTCCCTATTATTTTATCTTGACATCCTTGAGAAGCATCAGCGGTTCACGATTCTTCAATGTGGGTGTAAAGTCAATATTCGGTTTCATGGAATACACGCTGGTATTTGCCCAGATCTGAATGCTAGCCACGTCTTCATGGAGCATGCGGACGGCCTTTTTAATGAGCTCGCCTCGCTTTTCAGGATCCATGGTTGTACTGGCTTCTTCTATGATCGGGTCAAGCGCCTTATTAAAATACATAGCCCCCCATCCCGTGGAAAGATACGCCGTTGTCAAGGCCTCTGTGGGGTCGGGTAAAAAGGCCATGGGGGCGGTTACCACTCCCACATATTCCGTATTCGGGTCCTTATGCCAGGCCCTTATCTTGGCGAGCATCTGGGCCGCTTCGATACCCTGAATCTTGCACCGGATCCCTATCGCGTTCAGATAAAGGGCCACGGCCTCGGCCGTCTCCTTCTGCCCGTAGGATCTGCCCGCGAAGTAATAGAGGGGCATCTCAAACCCCTTGGGATAACCCGCCTCTGCGATAAGTTCCTTCGCCTTTTTCGGGTCATATGGATACTGTTTCAATTCAGGGTCATAGCCGAGCTCCCACGGAGCCAGCCTTGGAAAACCACCCGGGATACCATGGAAGAGGTCCTTCACGATGGCATCCTTATCAATGGCATAGGCTACCGCTAACCGGACTTTCCTTTTATACCAGGGGACATTGGGATTGCCATTATGGAATTGCACACCGCAGGGCGGATGGGTCGGCAACCTTACCGTTTTAAAACCCGCTGTTTCGATATCCTTTACCAGGGGATAGGGAGTACTCATGATGATGTCCGCCTCGCCGGCCTTTAGCATGGCGACCCGGGTCGTATCCTCCTTGGCGAATACGAAGCGTGCCGATTTCACCTGGGGTTTTTCTCCCCAGTAATCTTCATTTCTCTCGATATCAATATATTCTCCCGGCTTCCATGCCACGAATTTATATGGCCCAGTACCCACAGGATTTTTTATGAACTGCTCCTCACCCACCCTGTCGTAATAGCTTTTGGATGCGACATAGGCGATACGTGTGGGTATAAAGAGGACATCCGGTCTCTTGAAAAAAAACTTGACATGGTAATCATCGATGACTTCCAGCCTGTCAAAATTCCTCATGTAACGCTTGTATGTCGCGGTTTTTTCCCAGGCGCGTTTATGGGTAAATTCGACATCCCTGGCCGTAAGGGGATCACCACTGTGGAACTTAACCCCCTTTCGCAGGGTAAAGAGGAATTCCTTTCCACCGGCCAGCACCTCCCAGGAAGCGATACCGGCCTGGAATTTCCCGTCCGGAGAGAGATCGACAAGCCTTTCGAAGATATTATTGCTGATAGGATAAGAGGTTACCCCGTAACTGGTGTCCGTTGGAAGCAGCGCGTCCGGTTCCGTTGGATAGGCGATAACCACCCTATCCGGCGAGGCCGGACCCGACAACGCGCTTCCCGTCAAAAACAACAGGACGCCGAGACAAAAAACCAGCGGGGTAAATACATAAAACACACGGAACCTTCTCTTTTCCATTTTACACCTCCCTTTTTAATTATATTGTTCATGCCGGAAATCTTTCAGTACCTAAGGCTATTGTTTTATCACCACATCCTTAATTAACATTAAGGGATCTCTGTTTTTCATGGTGGGGGCAAAATCAATATTCGGTTTCATGGAATAGACGCTGTTGTTGGCCCAGAGAGAAATGGTCGGTACGTCCTTGTGTACGATCCTCAAGGCCTGCCTTATGAGTTCCCCTCTTTTTGCGTCATCCATCGTCATCTTTATCTTTTCGAGTAAGGCGTCGAATTCGGGGTTGGAGTACTGGCTAATCGGCGACCCGGATGAAAAAGTGATGTCCAGAGGGGTCGTAGGCTCCGGGAAATTTGCCATTGGAGGTGTGCCGACCGCTACCAGTTCCGCCTTGGGATCTTTGTGGGTTTTTCTGAGTAAATTGACGAATTGGGCTACCTCCATGCCCATAACGTTACACTTGATACCTATCTTCTTAAGGAACAGGACCGCGGCCTCGGTTGTCTCTTTCTGCCCCGATATCCTGCCCGTGGAATAATAGAGGGGCATTTCAAAACCCTTGGGATAACCCGCTTCCACAAGAAGTTTTTTCGCTTTTTCGGGATCATAGGGATAGGGTTTAAGCTCAGGGTCATATCCTACCTCCCAGGGAGACAGCCTTGCACAACGAGCCGGGACACCAAAAAAGAGGTCGTTCACAATGGCTTCCGTATCAATGGCATAGGCCATGGCTAAACGCACTCTCCTATCACCCCAGGGTACGTCGGGATTCTTGGTATTGATGTGGATCGAAGTAGTTGGGTGTGATGGAAAATCCACGGTCTTGAAACCGGCGTCCCTGACGTCCTTGACCAGGGCAAAGGGCGTTTGCATGATAATATCCGCTTCCCCGGTTTTTAACATGGCAACACGCGTCGTGTCCTCCTTGACAAACACGAACCGGGCCTGCTCGACCGATGGTTTGGCCCCCCAGTAGTTCTCATTGATTTCCACGTCTATGTATTCGCCATGTTTCCACGCCACGAATCTGTAGGGTCCCGTTCCCACGGGTTTTCTCATGAACTCATCCTCGCCCACCCTGTCATAATAGCTTTTGGAACCGACAAAGAGCCCCCGATCCGGAAGAAAATTGACATCCGGCGTCTTGAAATGGAACCTGCATCTGTACTTATCGACGATTTCGAGATGATCGAATTTTCTCATGGAACGTTTGTATGAGTCATTGTATTTCAGCATCCGCTCGTGGCTAAACAGGACATCCTCTGTCGTGAGGGGGTCACCGCTGTGGAAAGTAACGCCCTGCCGCAGGGTGAATTCAATTATCCTTCCTCCATCCAGAACCTCCCAAGAAGCGATACCCGGTGTCAACTCACCGCTCGGTTTGATATCAATAATCCTCTCGTAGATATTATTACCGATAGGGTTGGAAATGGGCGCCAGGCGCGTCGCAGTCAGATCCAGTGTGTCCGGTTCAATCAAAACGGCCACCGTCACCTTCCGGGAGTTTGCAGGCTGTGATAAAGCATTCACCGCCAGAAGAAGCACGGCGCACAGGATAAAGCATGGTAACATTTTTTTGCTTATCATCATACACCTCCTTTTTCATCGAAAAAATTTCTCAGGTTTTCGATTTGAAAATCACTTCTTAAACTTATAAAATCTCGGCTTTTCCAGCCCTATTCGGGTTCCGGGGGAGGCGGCCAGAAGGCATTGCACGCGTCCGGGTTATAGGGCATAAAATGGGTGCTGGGCCTATCCGGTTGGATACCGGGCGAGGTGGCGCTTCCCATCATCTGTTTTTTCACCCATCCCTCCTCAAAGGGAGTCCTGAAATTGATATACCAATGAAGAGACCGGAATTTCCACTTTCCATCCTCTTTTACGAATTCATTCTCGTATTTTCCCTGTTGCCAGCATGCACGGATTCCGGCGCCCATCCTGGAAGCCGTGCATCCGAAACTGTGCCACATTCCCTTTGCGGACTTCCCATCCCTGCTTACTTCAATAACAGGTGTTAAAAGCATCATGAGCCCCATACCGCCCCGGGAGATGTGTTTGGGCTTAATGCTCTCCTCCAGCCATTTCCGGATACTATCATGGCCTACATAGACGCCGCTATCGGCGATTTCCAGTTCGATATCCGGGTCTTTGCTGGAAAACATATCCAATATCCCGTCAAATAAGCCCATGGACAGGTAATGATTGTACCTTCCCTGAAGGTTCTGGATTTCGTGAACGGCCTCCAACCGTGAAAGTCTTAACAGTTCCATTCTGGTCATGGCAATCCTTTCTCATCTTCCGGGATCGACTCCGGCCCGGAAGGCCTGCTCCAGGATCCGGAGGCCCGAGGGGTGTATGTATAAGATTATAAAAACAAAGATTTAGCTGACGGCTGACTGCCTTTCGGCCCCGAGCCCTTCGGTCGTGAGCTCAGGGTCGAACGACTCAAGGCCGAGGGGCTGACGGCTGAAAGCTCCATCCAGAAACTGGCTGTTTCTGGATGGACACTACCTATTTTTTAGAATGCTGTTTTAATGCCTTTTCTATATTCTTATGTGTAGAGATAATGTGGTTTTTCATGGCCTTTTTTGCTTCTTCAAGATCCCTGTTTTTAAGGCTTTCGAGCACCTGTCTGTGTTGAAATAGATGCCTGTCTAAGGTGATATTCTGCTCTTCCCTGTTCTCAATTTTCCCTAACACCTTAAAAACCAGATTGACAATGGACCCCACAAGCATTTCAAACACGGGATTCTTCGTGGCCTTCGCCAAATATACATGAAAATTCGTAATGTCGGATACGGGGGTATCACCCCTTTTCAAATATTCGTCCGTATTCATATTCATTTTATCCAGATGGTCGAAATTTTCCCCCGTAATCCGGTCCATCACAAAATCCAAAACAGCCAATTCGAGAGGTATCCTTGCCTCGGTTATATCCTGAAGGCTTATCTCTTCTAAGGAAAACAGATCCATGGCCGATTTTGTGACTTTATGGATCTTGGGCTTGCTGATAAAGGAACCTCCATTACTTCCCTGTCTAATAGAAATAAGTCCCTCGTTCTCTAATACCCTCAGAGCCTCCCGGAGGGCGGTCCTGCCGACATGAAACTGAATGGCAAGTTCCCTTTCGGATGGCAGTTTCTCGCCGGGCCTGAAAACGCCGGAATAGATGAGATCTCTTATTTGGTCCGCTATTTGCTCAAAGACCCTTTTCGTCGACAGGGGCGTAAATGGAGAAGGTTTCATTTGGTTTCTTTAATAGATTTTAAGTTATATTCTTGTTTTATACAATATGTCATACGTCATACCAATTACCAATGTCAAGAAAAATTCATGTCAAATCTTTCCTCATGCACGGAAGCCCGCTGCAAAACTCCATTTATTTCCCTTGGAATAATAGCTATTATATTATTCAAAGTGTAATTTCCTTCTTGACATTTCTTATTTTATAATATTTAAAAGTATTACTATTATAAATGCCCATTAAATAAATGCTGCACTATTATTTAGTGTCCATTCAGAAATATGATATTTCTGTATGGAGCTTTCAACTATCAGCGGTCAGCCTTCAGCTAATCCCCTGTTTTTAGAGGCTTTGGCTGAGCGCTGAATGCTGAGTGCTGATAGCGCGAGTCCGGAAACGTTAGTTTCCGGATGAGCACTATTTAACCTCAAAAGATCTTGGATATGTTTGTGTATTGAATCCCAAACTGTCAGCCATTCGGTAAAGGGAATTAAAAAACAGGAACCTTAAACAAAAAGGGGGGAATATCATGGAAAAGTTTGCGAAATCATTAACGTATGGCCTACTGGCATTTTTTCTGGTTTTTACCCTCAGTGTACCCGCCCTGAGCGCCGACATGATAAAGATCGGCGTCATCGGTCCAATGAAATACGTCGAAGGCGAGCATCACTGGAACGGAGCCACTCTGGCCATGGAGCAAATCAATGCCAAGGGTGGTATTCAGGTCGGTAATAAAAAGATGAAGATCGAGCTCGTTAAGGCTGACTCTAACGAGCTTTTTAGCATGACCGATGCCACAAATGCTATGGACAGGCTCCTGAGCAAAGACAAGGTAGATTTTGTAGTCGGTGGTTTCAGAACAGAAAAGGTATTGGCAATGCAGGACATTGCAATGGACTATAAAAAGATATTTATAGGTTGCGGTGCCGCGGCAGACGCGATCTGCACACGAGTGGCAGAGGACTATGATACATACAAATACTGGTTTCGGCTGACCCCCTATAACTCGACATTTCTTATTCGAGCAGCCTTCATTCATATGGCCACTACTGCCGGCGTGATGCAGAAGGTTTATAAGATTCCAAAAATTAAAGTGGCCATCGTTATTGAACAGGCCGCTTGGGCAGAGGCCATGAATAATGCGGCTAAGGCAACAATTCCCAAAATGGGCCATGAGGTAGTGGGCGCATGGAATCCCTCTCCCAATGCCACGGATGTCACAGCAGAGCTAACTGCAATCCAACGTTCAGGAGCCAATGTAATCTTTACTATCCTCTCCGGCCCGGTGGGACTTCCCTTTGCCAGGCAAGCTGGTGAACTCAAAATACCGGCGATACAGGTCGGAATAAATGTAGAAGCCCAGAAGGACGACTTTTGGAATGTGACACAGGAAATGGGCAATTATGTCATCACATCCAACACCTATGCCAGAGGTGTAGAGCAGAATGAACTGACAAAACCATTTGTGGATACCTATGTAAAAAGGTTCGGACAAACCCCGACATATTGCGCAGGGACTTACGATGCGATTATGTATGCGCTGGCGCCTTCCATTGAGGCAACCGGGACCCTTGATTCCGATAAGATCGTAGCCAATCTGGAAAATCGGGAATTTATGACCACAACATCAAATATCAAATGGATGAAGGATAAGGAAGGTAGACCTCTTCATGATATTACTTTTGGTCCAGGCTACGCCACCGGTCTTGCTACGCAGTGGCAGGATGGAAAACTCAAGGGAGTCTGGCCTAACAATTGGGTAGCTGCCAAAGGGGCCCCACCCGTCACCTATAAAGGGATTGTTCCCATAAAGATCCCGCCCTCGGTCATCGAAGCAAATAAATAGTGTCCATACAGAAACAGCCCATTTCTGGATGGAGCTTTCAGCGGTCAGCCTATCGGCCTTGAGACTTGTCGACGAGCCCTTCGATCTCACTCAGGGCCATGAGCTCGAAGCCGAATGGCTCAGGTCGAGTCGCTCAGGGCCGAAAGGTCGTCGGCAGTCGGCCAAGTCTGTATTTTTCATTTCCTTTGCTGTCAGCCGATAGCTGATTGCTGATTGCGCGAGTCCAAAAACGTTCGTTTATGGATAAGCACGAGGCAGCGGGTCGCACGTATACTATGAGGCCACATGATTTTTATCGACATCTTCATTACCGGTATTATCAATGGAAGCACCTACGCCCTTTTAGCCATTGGATTCTCAATCATCTTTGGGGCTGCCCGAATTATCAATCTTG
>CAYTUL010000192.1:0-1986 GCA_964441135.1 uncultured Desulfobacteraceae bacterium
CCCACAGGCATATCGCGGATACCAATGAGAGGGGCATTCCCTATCCCTGTAACAGGGTGGATGATCTTTTGGACATTATCATTCAGCTTCAACCCACCCAGTCGGGTGTCCTATTAAGACTGCTGAAGGATCATGATGCCGTACCGAATCCGGAGTCCAGCCTGAGGCTTGATCCGAACACATTCCTGGCCGTTGAATAGGAAACATAGGGCATGCCGGCAGAAATACGATAACAAACCTATCCAGGTATCCGCAGGATTTTACCTATGGGTTCAGAGCTTCCCTATACCCCCGGTTCTACTGGTGCCGGTGATTCGCGGCGGACTTCGAGGTATCTTCGGTTTCGAGGAAGGGGACAAAAAAGACGAGGATCATTCCGGGAATAGATGCGAGAAAGCTGATTCCAAAGAACGGCCCATAACCCAGCCACTCTGCCAGAAAACCGCTCACCACGCCGGACAACACGCCACTGATGTTCATGAGGCCTGTCCCAATCGCAAAGTGGGCGGCTTTGAAATCGGAAAGGCAGGTTCTCATTAAAAAAGTGACCAGCACCGATGTGCCCAGTCCGCCGGCAAACTGGTCAAAGGCGTGAACCGAAGCCACGAGGAAGAGATTATAGGAACCGATGGGCGTTAAGGTATCCGCGCCTGTATTCAGGGCGACATACCGGTGGAGGAACAGGGCCAGGAACATATAGATAATATTGGTGAGGTTCTGGGCCAGCAGAAAGGGCCACAGGGTTTTCTTCAATGTATATCGTGAGATCATCCAGCCGCCGAACATCGCCCCAATAATGGAGAATGGAAGGCCCACCCCTCCGGAGATCCAGCCGTAATGTACCTTGATCCCCAGATCCACCATGAAGGGGGACACCATGGATGCCAGCATGGATTCTCCCGTCCGCATCAGGATGATAAAGGCAAGGGCCGCCCCGATCTTCTCCCGGTCCATATAGGAGATGAAGGCCCTGGAGTAGAAAGAATCCCTGTCTCTTAATAGAAATCCTTTTATTTTTTCCTTTAAAAGGGCCAGCAGGATCAATGCAATGAGGAGTCCGATGCCCACCCAGCCGGAAAAACGAATACGAGCCACGATCGGCAACTGGCTTTTGACCTGCTGAACCCACGCAAGGGTGAAGACCCATTTGATCAGGAAGGCGGCCGCTGCAATAGACAGAACCGAAATAAGGATTTTTACCCTGAGAACGGCCTTCAACAGGTGATATACGGGGGTTTTTTCTCGCTCAACCACGGGGAGGAGAAGCATATGATAGGTAAGCAGGATACAAAGGAGGATTCCTGCTGAGAGATATCCGATCAACCAGTTGGTGGTGGTTCCGATGGTGATAATAACGCCGGTTCCGGTCATCATGGCGATCCGGTATGCCATGACCCGGTAACCGACAAATTTCGCCTGCCCTTTTTCGTCCAGGGCCTCCATATAATAGCCGTCAATGGCCATATCGTGCGTTGCCGCGATAAATGAGCCGACAAACAGGATCCCGGCGATGATCTTGAGGCCGCCGGCCACGGGGGCCAGAAAGGCTACCAGTAAGACCATGATTACCAGCAGGAGCTGCATGGATATTATCCACTTTCGCTTTGTGCCGTACTGGTCGATCTGAGGGCCCCAGAGGAATTTTAGGACCCAGGGCAGGCCGAACAGGGAGGTCAGGCCGATGGCTTCAAGGCTGACCCTCATATCCCTGAAAAACACGGAGGATATGATGCGGATGATGGTATAGGGAAAGCCTTCGGCAAAATAGGTGGTGAAGGCCCATACGTGGGGGGTCCGGAGAATAGGTATGTGTTTTTTTAGCCTGTCCAAAGGAAATGGATTTCGGTGTTCGTTTAATAAGTGCTGATTGCAATATTTGGGTAATAACTTTTCACGCGCATATATTCAATAACTATTTTCCTGCATGGTCTTCTGCATGAAATATTTGATGATTGATTTAGAGGGATTATCCTGGTATCCTTATTT
>CAYTUL010000192.1:2086-7423 GCA_964441135.1 uncultured Desulfobacteraceae bacterium
CGGGATCAAACAGGAGGTTTTGTAAAAGGACAATATGAAAGTCGGTCGAAATGATCCATGCCCATGCGGCAGCGGGAAGAAATATAAGAAATGTTGTCTGAAAAAATATGCTCCCATGGAGGAGGATGTGAAAGAGGTCTATCTGAAGAAACATAACATTCGGCTGAAACAGAAAGCGGATGTGGAGGCCATCAAGAGGGCAGGGAAATTAGCCGTGAAAACTCTTGATCTGGTGGAAAAACTCATCAAACCGGGATTGAAAACCGAGGAGATTAACACCCTGGTCCATGAATACACGATTCAAGAGGGGGCCAAACCCGCCCCGCTCAATTACCGGGGGTTTCCCAAAAGCGTGTGTGTCTCTGTGAATGATGTGATATGTCACGGCATTCCGGGTGACAGGGTTTTAAGGAACGGGGATATAGTAAATATCGATATCACGCCCATACTCAACGGGTACTATGCGGATGCCAGCAAGACGTTCTTTGTCGGGACGCCTTCACAGTCGGCCAAAAGGATTGTCCACGTCGCCAGGGAGAGTCTCAAGGCGGGCCTTTCCATGGTCCGCCCCGGAAACAGGCTCGGCGACATAGGCTGGGCCATACAGTCATACGCGGAAGGTCAGGGGTGTTCGGTGGTCAGAGAGTTTGTCGGGCATGGCGTGGGATTTGAATTTCATGAGGCCCCGCAGATACCCCATTATGGGGCAAGGGGGAGTGGAATCGTTCTTGTTCCGGGCATGGTATTTACCATTGAGCCCATGATCAACCTCGGAAAGAAAGAGTTGCATATTCTCAAAGACAGATGGACGGCCGTTACGGACGACGGGTCCCTTTCCGCACAGTTCGAACAGACCATTCATGTAACGGAAGACGGATTCGAGAGCCTGACCCCATACGACCTCGATGAACCGCTGATTTGATATTAAAAGAATCCGGTTGAAGACTTCTGGATATCCCACAGTTTTCAGCGTGAGATGACGGATTGTGACAAAGCCTGTTTCGGCGTGGATTCTTTATTTGAACTTTTTCATCTCCGTGCACTTCGTGCCCCGGCGATGAAACGGTTTTAGAAAAGAATGATACACGATACAATAATGAAACGGGCGAGTGATCTCGGTTTCATCGGAATAGGCTTTTCACCCCCCAGCAGGCCTCCCCATTTTAATCAATTCATTTCATGGATGTCCGCGCGGAAATACGCGGACATGGCTTGGCTGGAGAGAAACATTGAGATCCGAAAGGATCCTTCCCGGCTTCTTCCCGGCTGCAACACGATCATATCCCTGGCCTATCCCTATCCTGCACTGAAGACATACACCGCGGACGGTCTCAGCGTAGCCCGGTACAGCCAGCCTGACCAGAATGACTATCATTCCAGGTTGCGCACGCTTTGCAAAAACCTCGCGGATACAATCAGGGATATTGAAAGGGAAGCACGTGTGAGGATCTGTGTGGATTCCGCTCCCATTCTTGAAAGAAGCATGGCCTGTTCTTCCGGAATAGGTTTCATCGGGAAGAACAATATGCTGATCATACCCGGATTCGGCTCCTATTTCTATTTAGCGGAAATACTCACAACAGCAACCCTGGAAATTCCTGAAAAGAGGAAGATAAAAAGCGGTTGCGGTTCCTGTGAACTGTGTGTCCGCGCCTGTCCTACGGGAGCGCTTGAAAAGCCCTTCTTTATTGACGCGTCAATCTGTCTCTCCTACCTGACCGTTGAGCGGAGGGAACCTTTGGGTGAAACGGATGGAAATAGGATGGGAGATTGCTTTTTTGGCTGCGACAGGTGTCAGGAAGTGTGTCCCTTTAACGGAGAAGGGATGGAGAAAGGATTCATCCTCCCTTCTTCCGAAGAGTTTCTGGAAATGGAAGAGAAGCATTTCCTGGAG
Source organism: uncultured Desulfobacteraceae bacterium (assembly GCA_964441135.1). Lineage (GTDB taxonomy): Bacteria > Desulfobacterota > DSM-4660 > Desulfatiglandales > HGW-15 > CAYTUL01. Next base: position 3,981 of record CAYTUL010000192.1, read on the forward strand.
AGATTTGGCAAAACATCCTTCGGGAGGGCGGGGCTTGAAAAGATAAAGTCGAATATCCGTGCCATAAAGGGTCGCACTAAACAAGGAACTTCATCCTAAACTGAACGGTTCCAGGTTCATTTTAAACATAATCTCATTATTCATGCTTTCCGGGCAAGGGAGTGCAGGCTTTCTGTCCTAAATTATAGGCCTCCTGGAGCGTCTCCGGGTGCTCCTTTACGGCCGTCTTTTTATCCAATTTTCTGAAAAATATCCCTCCTTCATAGCTCATATCAAGGGCATCGAAAAAATATTTCGCCGTCAACTGGCAGCCTTCAAAGAGGTTTTCGCCCCTTGTAGCACCCACGCAGATCAGATAGCCTTTCCCGCTGTCGTACCTTTTCCTGGCCTCAGCGTCCTTTTTCAGCAGGCGTCTGGACCACATGGCCTGGGCCCTGTCAATAATCAGCTTGACCTGGCCCGTTACCCCGTAAAAGTAGACAGGAGAGGCGAGAAAGATGATATCGGCGTCTTCAAAAAGGTCATAAATAGCCTGCATGTCATCCATGACAACGCATTTGCCCGTCTCGTCACATCCTCCGCATGACAGACAGCCGGACATCTTCTGGTCACGGGCGTAGACCCTCATAATCTCAGCTCCAGCGGACTTAGCGCCTTCGAGGGCCCTGTCTAAAAGCTGGTCGGTATTTCCTCCTTTTCGAGCGCTTCCATAGATTCCCAACACCTTCATGGCCGATGAACTCTCCTGTTTTTATACATAAGATGAATATATCAATAGGAACTCTTCCGTGGGATGTCAAGATGAATTACTCCATCATTACGAAACATCCTGCTCGTTTTTATAGGAGAAATCGTCCATGTTCCTGGCCGGTCTTGAAAGGACATCGATCTCGCATTCCGGAAAGAGCATTCTGAGGCATTCTACCAGATTGTCGTCCATTTCAGGATTGTTTCTCAAAACGATTATTTTGTCCATTGTTCCATCCATGTAGGTTGAGGGCTGTTTTCATATTGCCAAAATGATGATGCAAGATCCATGCCGGAATGGCATTGTGATATAAATATAATAATTTCAATATATTATAATTTTTTTAAGTCTGGGAAATACTTGTTTTGCACATAAAAATGTGCATTCCATCCTGATCCTGCGGGTATTGAAGTGTACGATATTAAGAAACCCGGTCTGTTAGGCCGGTCGAAGATCAGCCTCCCGGAGGTTAGGATTATCCGGCTATGTGATAAAAGGTTCACGGTTCAAGGTTCACGGCTCAAGGGTTACATAAAACAGATTGGAACTTTCCATAAACCGTCCTGAGCTCAAGGCCGGTGTGCTGATCGCTGAAAGCTCCATCCAGAAATTGGCTGTTTCTGGACAGACACTATTTAGTTGCAGTGAACCAAAAATCATTGTACCTTGTAGTGGAAACCTTTTTCATCCCACACAACGGACAACGGACGCTACAATTCATCGGGAAAATACCATGTTTGAAAAGATACTTGTACCGACGGATCTAACGGAAAACAGCCGGAAGGCGCTGGATATAGCCGCGAAGATGGCTACAGGGGAAAGCCCTGTTAAGATATCCCTGGTCCATGTGATTGAAACCATTGAAGACGCTGATGACGAGGAGTTTAAGGATTTTTATGACAGGCTGAAGAAACGGGCGCAAAAGGGCATGGAAAAAATGGCGGATCAATTTAGAAATGAGAATGTCCGCATCGATCAGACTATCCTTTTCGGGAACAGGGTAAGGGAGATCGTTAAATTCGCCCATGAGAGGAAGATGGATCTGATAATCCTTAGCTCCCACAGGATAGACGAAGCAGACGTGGTAGGGGGCTGGGCCACAATAAGCTACCGGGTGGGTATCCTTTCTCATTGTCCCGTGTTGATGATCAAATAAACGTCTCTATTGAAAAGAAATAGATTCTTTTGAGGTTTGAGTTTTTAATCCTTGAAAATCTCCCGGGCAGCGACGATTCTCATAATCTGGTTGGTTCCGGTGTATATCTGAATGAGCTTGGCGTCCCTCATCATCCTTTCCATGGGATAATCCTTCATATAGCCATATCCGCCCATAACCTGAAGGGCATCCGTGGTAACCTTCATCGCGTTATCCGATGCGAGAAACTTGGCCATTGAACAGAATTTTGGACTGAGTTTCCGGTCATGCCGGTCCAGGTATGTTGCCGCCTGATATGTCAAAAGGCGGGCGGCTTCAGTGTTCGCGACCATATCAGCGATCATGAATTGAACGGCCTGAAAACTGGAGATGGGCCTTCCGAACTGGATTCTCTGTTTGGTGTATTTAACGGCTTCGTCAATCGCTCCCTGGGCGAGTCCCACGGCCTGGGAGGCGGTCAATACGCGGCCTGTTTCAAAGGCCTTCATAAGGCTGAGAAACCCCTCCCCTTCATCACCAATCCTGTTTTTTTGGGGAACCACAAGATCTTCAAAAAAAAGCTCGGAGTTGATACAGCCGCGCATCCCCATCTTGTTTTCATCCTTGCCGTAGATCAGCCCCTTCGAACCCTTCTCCACCGTGAAAACCGATATGCCTTTGGATTTTTTCTCCGGGTCCGTGTAGGCATAGAGGGTGATGACATCGGCAACGGAGCCGTTTGTGATAAAACATTTCTGACCATTGATGATGTAGCTTTCTCCTTTAGGAACCGCACGGGTTCTCATTGACTGGATGTCCGATCCGGCTCCGGGTTCTGTGGCAGCGAAAGCCGCGAGTTTTCCATTGACAAATCCGGGAAGATATCTCTCCTTCTGTTCGTCGCTTCCACCGCAAAGGATCGGTTGTACGCCGTCCGCCTGGGCAATAAGAATGAGGGCAGAGGATGCGCAGACTTTACTGATCTCCTCTAAAATAAGAGAAAAGAGTAGAAATCCGGCGCCGATACCTCCGTATTTTTCGGGGATAAGCGGTGTTAAGAGCCCGTTTTCAGTGAATATCTTGATGGTGTCCCATGGGAATTCCCTTTTCTCATCGATCTCGGCAGCCCTTGGTTTGATCTTTTCCACAGCGATCTGCCTTACCGTCTCAAGGGTCATTCTCTGCTCTTCATCCAATTCTATCATCCCCGTTTCCCCCTAACCTTTTTAAAAGTCATGCGATTGCTTCCATTTGGATCCCATGATATTTTCAGGATGAACCCGGTTGCCTGACCTGTGTGTGAAAGGACAGTTTTTTGAAATAAGCTGTTAAATGGGAAAAAAGCTTTAGGAGTTTATACCATGAGGGAGCTAATTTCAAGTATGATGAAATATAATATTGCACCGGCCTTATCCTTTTGATAAGTAAAGAATCCACGCCCATCGAAGATCCCGATGATTTGTACGGGGAAGGACGTGGCCTTGATTTAACCCCAAATTTTATAAGTAAAGCAGGTATGATATTTCTTTTCAAGGGGATATCTTTTTGAGATTCCATTGG
>CAYTUL010000193.1:0-7413 GCA_964441135.1 uncultured Desulfobacteraceae bacterium
CTTGATTATCATAAAGAAGGCTACCCGAGGCCCATGCTCGCCATTGCATGGGACATCGCGCCGGATAAAAAATCCATTACCTTTACCCTGCGGAGGGGGGTCAAATTCCACGATGGAACGGACTTCGATGCCGAAGCCTGCAAATGGAACCTTGAAAGGAATATGCAGCGAAGAAGAGGCGTTGTCGCGGACTGGACATCGATTGATGTGCTCGGTAAATATAAAGTCAGGATCAATCTCAAGAAATGGAAAAACACGCAGTTAAGCGCCCATGACGCCATATCTATGATATCGCCGACAGCCTTTAAAAAACACGGGGCGGAGTGGGCAAAAACACATCCTGTCGGGACGGGGCCCTTCAAGTTTAAAAGTTACACCCGAGAGGACAATATGCAATATGTCCGGTTCGATGACTACTGGGGGGGCAAACCCTATCTTGACGGTATTAAATATATTTTTATAAAGGACGATACCACGGCCCTCATGGCTTTTGAGGCCGGGCAGGCCGATGTCCTGGAAGAGACGCCGCCTTCAACGGCCCACGATCTGGTGGCCAAAGGATATAAATTCATCGATAGACGAGGTCCTCTGATGAACCTGATACCTGACAGTGCCAATCCCGGTTCCGTCTATGCAGATAAAAGGGTCCGGGAGGCCGTAGAATATGCTATTGACCGGCCTCAGATCGCCAAGACCCTGGGATACGGCTTCTGGGAACCGGTGAACCAGCCCGCGGCCCCGGAGCAGTTTGGTTATGTCCCGGACCTTAAGGGCCGGCCCTTTAACCCGGAAAAGGCAAAACAGCTTTTGTCGGAAGCAGGTCATCCCAACGGTTTTCAGACAACCATTATCTCCGCATCCGGTTTCAGCCAGGATTCCCTGGTCGCCATGCAGGATTACCTCGGAAAAGTCGGTATCGCGATCAAACTGGAAGTGGTGAGTTTTCCAAAGTGGTATCAATACAGGATAAAAGGATGGAAAGACGGCCTGCTCTATTCAACGCACGGGGCGACAGATGTCAATTATTGCGCGTACCTTGAACGGTATTACTCCCGCAATAACATCAACTATCCGGTTCTTGCCCATCCGCCGGGATGGGATGATCTGGTTGACCGCGCGCTTGAAGCGGCCGATTTTAACAGCATGAAGGAATTAAGCCAGCAGGCAGTAAGAATGTTTGTGGATGAAGCCATAAACGTCTGTTTGTGGATACAGTCCGCTGTCTATATTATGTCCGACTCTGTCCATGATACCGGTTACGCGACCCATGGAAACGCGTTCCGGTGGGATACAGCCAAAACCTGGCTGAGTAAGTAGCCGGTTAAGGGTCCCTCTGGTACGGACCTTCAGAGGCTCTTCCCTCCATGGAAGCCGGTTCGGGTGAATCATGAATATCCGGTAATTTCTCCCGGGGTGGATATGCCACCCCGGGAGAAACAGAGGACTGGTTTCCACCCCTTTGATACCGGCGTTACGGTCCGCTTCAGAAGTCGGTTTGCCGGTTACCGGGTGTCGGTAGTGAAAAGGTAAGATATAACCGAAAGGATAGGCGTAGGGGATTTCTTTTGCGGGAAGGTCGGAATTCCACCATTCCGGCAGGGTGACATTTTCGTCCTCCCTATATGATCTCGCCGGATTGACCCTTCCCTGAGCGGGTGTGCCGTGGTAAAGGGGCTCTTAATCGATAAAGCACTCACTAAGGGCCGTATAGCCAAGATCAGACATCAGCTTATCCCATTTCGCCGGCAGTTCCACTTCACAGGTGCTCACACTGCCCCCGGGCAGGGTCTGGGTTTTATTTCTATTCGCGTCTCCGCATACGATGATCTCAGGAGGTCTCTCCGCAACTATACATGGGGTCGTTACAATTTCCTCCCACCCCGAGAACCTGCCGTACCATGGTGGTAATTTGCCTTTCTCTGCCTCCGGGCTGGCTAACAGCTCATTGAGAATTTCTTCAAATGTGCCGTATACCGGACCGAAGGAACCATATAATTTTGAAAAGGCCGTCTCAAAGGTCATTTTCCTGGCAGTCTTTATCAAGTCCCCTATCAGACTCTGTTTTGTTCTGTAGCCGGCGGTAAGGACCTTGGCCACCGGGGGGCTTATAAGTTCAATCCGCCGGATGCCGATCTGGCCGCTGGCAAAGCCTTCCTTATAAGTCATCTCACGGGCAATCAGTTGCATAACCGTCGTAACATCACTGACGCTCAGGGCCGGGATATTATTCTGGCCCCATGCTGTGGCCGTAGATGCAGTCAAGGTGCTCGCATTTCTGTTAAACCCTTTTTCCACATGGTATGGTTCCCAGCTTGTGTTTCGAAGAAATTTTTCATCCTCCGCTAAAACCCAGGGTACCGTGTACCCATAGGTTCCCATGGCGGTTTCTTTTATCCTGAAACCGGCTAAATTTCTTACTATCAGACCAAGAGCCCTGCCAAGAACCCGGTTGGTTGGATAACTGATAAGCCCTTGTCCATGATCGATATCCAACTGTCTCGCAAGAGGGCCGTTTATCCAGATGTAGGGAATCCAGGAATGGGTGCTGCCAAAAAACATCAATGGACCCTTCACCGGATCGCCTATAGCCTTCACGTAAGCGATCAGCAGCGGCATGAATTCAGGACGGCACCCGGCCATCACCCCGTTAACGGCGATATTCCAGGGAGTTGCTCTCAGGTTTGCCACCGGAAGCACGGCTATCTCCTCGCTTGGGGCATAGTCCGTGTATTTCAGAAATTCTACAACCCTCTCGATAGTAGGCGGTATGATGGGCATCCCGTCACTCCATTTCATGTCCGAGTAGTACCTGTTAACTTCATCAAAAGTCCCTGTGAATACAATTGATCGAGAACCCGTTCTCCTAATGGCCTTTCCCGCTGCCTCTATTGGTTTAGTCAATAGATTAACGATCTGGGGAAAAACAATTGACCTCGTATTCTCCTCTAATTCAGCATCCGAATGGGTATCAAAGGCGCCTGGATACACAGCGACCTGCAGGGACGGTACAGCATTATTGTGCCCTGTGATCTTTGCCTGTCTCTCAAAACCCGGGGCTGCAACAACCACAGCGGGAATCCCAAGTTGCTCGGCTATAATACCCGTACCCGCTACCTGCGGCGTACACTCTCCTCAGCCGCCGTTTCCGGTTATTACGGCATCGCAATCATGATCCCGGAACGCGGCTTCCAGGGCTGTCCGTTCCGGGGTTATTGTACCGGGAGCCGGCGCCTTAAAACTCCTCGGCATCTCCTGATAGGGAATCACCTTTATCCTAGGATATTTCCTGGACAGCAATTGTGCGATTACGGAAAGTGTCACATTGGACTTAAATGATCCATTTGCCACCAGACAAATCTTCTTGCCCTCCAGGGTATCAAGCCGAGGCGCCATGGTTATCTCCATGACAGTCTCGTCACCGAGAGGGCTCACCACTTTGAAAGGGGCATCCTTAGAGGATGCTTGTTTCGAAACCGGATTGGATTTTTTCAAAGCCATAGTAAAAAACTCCCTCTTAATCCTGGGCGTACATCCATAAGAGACTAAGCCATTGGACAATACCTAATGATGGTTAAAAGAATTTCTCCATTTCTGATGGACATCCCATCTTCACCTCTAATAATTCATGATATTATTGATCTTATTCACATATCCGAGGGTTTCTTCATACCGCCAGGCAGGTATCTCCGGTGCAATGATTTCAATATTTTTCCACAGGTTTTCATTCATTCCATCTTTTTGACATCTTTTCTGTGCCTTCACAATGGTGCTGAAGCCGGCGTTGTAACCTGCGAAAGTGAACATCATACGATCCACAAAGGGCCTTGGCGCCTTCCATTTCCTATAGATACTCTTATCATAAAAAATACCCGCCGCGATATTCCAGCGAGGCTGGTTAATATCTATAAAGGAAGCGTCCTTTTTTTTGATCTCCTTAAAGGTACCGGGCATGATCTGCATAATGCCCTTTGCATTGACCCAGGATTTTGCATCATGGTCCAGGTTTGATTCGACAATAGCCTGGGACTTGAACCATCTCCAGTTAAATCCCGGCCCGAAATATCGCTTTGTATATTTACGAAAATACCCGTCATACTTGGTTGTCCAATTTTTGGAATCTACATTCGGGAGCTCTTCTCCAAATACCGGAACCGCCGTCAGGAATATCGCTCCAGACAGAATGGATATATAAAGCCGGTATGTTGGTTTTATCCGGAGAGCCAGAAATATTAACAGCGTTTCTTTAATAAACAATGGTCCACACCCGAAAACAACCAATAAGCTCAATTAAGCCCCAGCCCTATTACGAGACCAATGGCAATTCCAACCCCGATGAAAATTCCCATCACAACCAATCCCACGGCCCTGTTATCCTTAGCCAGTTCCTCCGAGGTGTTGAAACTGGTTGTCTTATCAAAAAGTTTAAAGCCTATGTACATGAATAGCAGCGTCAGTCCGCCGCCAATGATGGAATAGATAAAGTTGGCTATGATTGCATCTAACTGCATAACTGATCTCCTTATCACCGGCTTCCAAGTGTCTTAATGGACGCATGCGGGTGTACATCCAAAAGAAAATAGACAGTCGGACAATGTCTAATTTTAATAAAAAAATTTCTTGGTTTTTTAAGGACATTCATTCTTCGATAGTGTCCGTTGTGTGTTGTCAGTGGTCCGTTGTATAAGTGATTTAAATACTTTATGTAACAAGGTTGTTTGAAATGTAAATGATTGCAACTAACTGAATAAGCAGCCATTTTAGTCCTGACTACAGACAACGGACAACAAACAACGGACACTACCCATTCTCCACGGTTTAAGTTGCAGGCTATATTTCAATATTGATTTTACCCTCCAGGTACTTTATAGCTTTGCCGGATATAAGGACCCGATCATCAACCATTTCACAGGTTAACTCACCACCTCGTGACGATACTTGTTTAACACGAAATCGTTTTGACCCAATCTTGGATGCCCAATAGGGCGTAAGCTGTGTATAGGCTGAACCCGTTACTGGATCTTCAGGGATTCCATATTTGGGTGCAAAGAATCGTGCAATAAAATCATAACTGGTTGACTCTGCAGTAATAATTACGCCACGCAAATCGAGCTTTATCAGTTGCCCGAAATCCGGATTTGCAGATTCAATATCAATTTCATGCTTAAAAACCACAATATAGTCTTCAGACTTCAGACATTCAATTGGTGCCACATCAAATGCCCCCACAATTTCTCTTGGGATATCGCACAAAACAGGAGGTTGTGCCGGAAAATCCATAACTGTCTGTTCATTATCTTTCGTTACGACCAGTATTCCAGATTTGGAATCAAACTCAATCCTGTCTTTTTTATAACCAAGGATGTTGAACAATACATAAGCGGATGCCAAAGTCGCATGGCCGCATAGATCTACTTCGCTTGCCGGAGTAAACCACCTGATATGGTAACCGTTGCCCTTTGGCACAAAAAACGCCGTCTCCGACAGATTATTTTCTAAAGCAATAGATTGCATTATTTCATCGGGCAACCATTCATCCAAAGGGCAAACCGCTGCCGGATTACCTTCAAATAACTTAGATGCAAATGCATCTATCTGGTATAGGGATATTTCCATCTGTTTTCCTTAAGAAAAATAATCACGGCGCTGACCCGTAAGAGGGACCGTTAGTTCCAAAACGTTTTACATATTAGGATTTTATATAACGGCTATTCAGAATTATACTGAAAGAATGTTACCTTAATTTCATTTAGGCATCAATAACATTGGAATTAATAAGGGAAAGTAGCCTGCTTTTTCTAAAGTCATTTTGGAATCAACGTTCCCCTTCTACTTTTACTTGGTGTGGGAACTGTCGGACTAAACACCCAGTATACTCGATTAGCAGTTAGTCGTAATATACCGGAATGTTATCATTCCTAAAATATTCAAAGACCATTTCAACATCTTGTCTTAATACTCTCCCTTCTGATAGTTGCGGTAACTGGATCAATTTGAAAAACGCAATATCCGATATCTCGATATTCTTTTTCGCATTCCCCCCAATCAAATCGCACAGAAAAAATAATTTATATATATGGTGAGGATATCGCGGTTTATTCCCATTACACCTACTATCGGTACTACTCTCCGACGCGAGGAATGAGCATCCGGAGCAGGAGCTGGTTATGCCTTAATGTTGAAATCCTTGAACAATAGGCTCGGTTGAATTCCAGTATTGTTTTGGTATTTATTGCTTGAATAATTCTCGAATTTCCCTTCTATTGTATGAAAATATATCTGGCAAACTTCGACACCTGGGTATATTTTCACGGGTTGAATGCAAAATATTTCCAATGTCCAGAAACCTTTGAAACCCACATCTCCAAATCCCGCAGTAACATGAACAAAAAGGCCAAGTCTGCCAATTGAAGATCGACCCTCAAGCATTGGAACGAGATTTTTTGTCTCTGTATATTCTATGGTCCTGCCCAGATATAAACGATTTGGTTCCAACACCAACCCGTCATCCGGAATTGATATTTTTTCGACTTCGTTTTCTTTTTTCATGTCTAAAGGGAATCTTTTGTAGATAATTAATTCATCATGTAATGCCAAGTTGTAACTATTCGGATTGATTCTATTTTTATCATAAGGATCGATAATGATTTCATCGCCGATTCTTGATGCTATTTCTTTACCAGAGAGTATCATAATTTTGTCCTGATATTTCGAAAGATACGTAGTTACAAGGGGGCTTGTCTTTTAGGATTTTATAACTTTTTAATTACCAAAAAACGCTGTTTTTTTTGTTTGTTCTTCTGAAAGCATCGTATACATTTTTTTTTGTACCATATCGCGTAACTCTACTACACGGTGTTTATGAGAGCCTTTAAGCATAGGATCAGGATATACCGGTTTCCCGATAACGAGCGTGATAAGCGGCTTTTTACGTACCTTGGAAATCAGCTTACTTGGTTCCCGGAATTTAAAAACCATTGGAAGTACAGGCCGATTGGATTTCAAAGCCAAATAAAATGCTCCATTCTTGAAAGGCCGAAGTTCCTTATGCCAGAGTCTAAGCGATACCTCAGGATAAAAATGTACAATTCTGCCTTTTTGTAATTCATGACGCATGGACTCCATAAATGCATGCAATGATTTGGGTGACTCCGGTATAGGGATGCCACCCAGGATTCTTATCAACCAGCGTATGACTGGTATTTCAAAGTTAGATTTAAGTGATGTAAAAAAAGGTTTACGTGGGAAGAGTGTGCACGCGACCACAGGTGAATCCAGATAGTGAATGTGGTTGGTAACAGTGATGGCACCGCCTTTCAAATACCGTAAATTTTTTTTCCCCGATATTTTCAGGCCGAAAAACAGGCGTGAAACCATTGATAAGAGCGGTGCGACGATAAAATAAAACAACAGAGT
>CAYTUL010000194.1:0-7412 GCA_964441135.1 uncultured Desulfobacteraceae bacterium
GTCCGGGTAACCAGGGATGTTCCGGGGTTCGTTGGCAATAGGCTCCAGCACGCCCTCTGGCGGGAAGCCATTTCCATTGTTGAACGGGGAATTGCGGACGCCGCCACCGTCGACGAGTGTATCAAATTCGGCTTCGGACTTCGACTCCCAGTTCTGGGCCCGATTGAAAACGCCGATATGGTAGGGACGGATCTCATCCTGGCCATTCATGATTACATCTTAAGGCACCTCGAGAGCTCCCCGGAGCCGTCCCCCCTTTTGAGGGAGAAGGTCGAGCAGGGAGATCTCGGATTTAAGACGGGCCGGGGTTTCCAGGAGTGGCCCCCGGAAGAGGCCGAAAAATCAAGAAAACGGCTCCAGGAGTACCTCCTGGAAGTAATAAAGAACAAAAACCTTTCAAAATGAACAGGAGGCAAGGAAATAGTGAGCAAGATCCTTTGGAAACCAACCGAGGAGAGAATAAAAAACACAAACATGTATCGTTTCTTAGATCTCATAAACCGGAGATTCAGCGAGGATTTTACGGAATATGAAGCCCTTTATCGATGGTCTGTGGCACATATCCCCGATTTCTGGGCCGCCATGTGGGATTTTGCCGGCATCAAGGCCTCAGACCCCTATGAGCAGGTTATCGATGATGTGAACAAAATGCCCGGGGCCCATTGGTTCTCAAGAGCCCGTCTAAACTTCACGCAAAACCTTCTCCGGTTCAGGGATGAACAAACGGCGTTGATCTTTCACGGAGAGGATCATGAAATCCGAAGGATATCCTACCATAGTCTGTTTGACGAGACGGTTCGGATGGCGAAATCCCTGAGGGATAACGGGGTCCGGTCCGGTGATCGCGTCACGGGTTTTATGCCCAATATGCCCGAGACGATCATCGCCATGCTGGCCGCCGCGAGCCTCGGCGCAATCTGGTCATCCTGTTCCCCCGATTTCGGCATCAAGGGCGTTTTGGATCGATTCGGCCAGATCAAGCCCAAGATCCTGTTCACAGCCGACGGGTACTGGTTCAAGGGAAAACAACTCGACTCCCTGGACAGGATTTCCGGTATCCTTAAGGAGCTACCGGACCTCGAAAAGGTCGTTGTCGTACCCTACACGGAAGATACTCCCGATATCAGGAAGATACCCAAGGCGATTCATTACCGGGATTTCATATCATCCGATTCCGGCGTCCATATGGAGTTCGAACAGCTCCCCTTTGATCACCCTCTCTATATCATGTATTCGTCCGGTACGACCGGCCTTCCCAAATGCATGGTGCAGAGCGCCGGAGGTGTTCTCATCAATCAATTAAAGGAACTCATCCTTCACACGGATCTAAAAAGAGAGGATACGATCTTTTATTACACGACCTGCGGCTGTATGATGTGGAACTGGCTGGTGAGCGCCCTCGGGGTGGGGGCGACGCTCGTCCTCTACGACGGCAACCCCTTTCATCCAGATCCCGGCGCCCTGTGGAAAATGGCACAGGATGAAAAGATCACGGTCTTTGGAACGAGCGCCGGGTATATCGCGGCCCTGATGAACGCGGGTGTGAAGCCGGTCAAGGAATATGACCTGACATCCCTCAGAGCTATCCTGTCCACGGGATCCCCCCTGTCCGTGGAGGGTTTTGAATTCATATACCGGGAAATAAAGGAGGATCTCCAGCTCTCCTCTATTTCCGGAGGCTCGGATATCAACGGCTGTTTTGCCCTCGGAAACCCCATAGGGCCTGTCTATGCGGGTGAACTTCAATGCAGGGGGCTGGGAATGAAAATAGCGGCCTTTGATGATGAAGGGAAACCGGTGATTAATCAGCAGGGTGAGCTTGTCTGCACCGCGCCCGCTCCAAGTATGCCCATCTACTTCTGGGATGATCCCGGCAACGAGAAATATCACGCCGCGTATTTTGATGTGTACCCGAATGTCTGGAGACACGGGGACTTCATTGAGATCAATGACCACGGAGGGGTGGTGATCTACGGGAGGTCGGACGCAACCCTGAATCCCGGAGGGGTCCGGATAGGGACGGCCGATATCTACCGGCTCGTGGAGCAGTTTCCCGAGATTGAAGACAGCCTGGTGGTAGGCCAGGACTGGAAGAACGACGTCCGGGTTATCCTGTTTGTGAGGATGAAACCGGATTTGAATCTGACGGATGATCTGATAAACAGGATAAAAAAGGTCCTCAGGGGGGAAGCCTCTCCGAGACATGTTCCGGCGAAGATTATCGCCGTGCCCGATATCCCCTATACCCTGAACATGAAGAAAGTGGAGCTTGCCGTAAAAAAGGTGATCCAGGGGCAGGAGGTGTTGAACCGGGACGCCCTGCAAAATCCGGAATCATTGGATTTTTATATGAACCTTAAGGAGCTCAAAGAAGATTAGCTTGACACCATGCCGGATGAAGTTGGCGGCCCAGTCCTTCCGAACATGAAGATAGATATGCGGTGTGATAATGGGCGTGGATTGCTAACAAGGGCAAGGTACTCAGAGAACGGCACGTGAACTGTGTAATCGTTTGGATATCCGGTTGGCGGTTTCTTTGAGCGCCTCGATAAAATGACTTTCCCACTTTCTTTCCATCCTGTATGAAGGGACCACAATAAGTACCGCTGCTACAGGATTGTTTGCGTGGTTAAAGATCGGTGCTCCAACGGCATAGATTTCGTGGAGATATTCTTCCCAATCGTAAGCCACGCCGGTCCGGCGGATTTCCCGGTAAATCTCGCGGAGCTTATCAGGGTCCGTGACGGTATTTTCAGTGAAAGGGAAGAAATCCCTTGTCAGCCACCTTTCGATCTCATCGGGCTCGCTGAATGCAACGATAGCCTTTGCGCCTGCATGGGCGTGAGGCATGACCTGATCCCCGACCTCGATCGTCAGGGATATGGGATTCGGGGTCACCGCGGCGTAGGCCAGGTATATATTATTACCGGAGACGACCTCAATGTGTACCGTCTCTCCGACCTTATCCCTTAACTTATCGACAGGGGGTTTGGCGACTGCCACAACTTCACCATTCATGGTACGGTTGACTGCCCGGGCCATCTGTGCCATGGCCGGACCCAGGCGATACCGGCGTGTATTCGGATCCTGCTCTAAGAAATCGTGTTTCTTAAGGGTAGAGAGAACGCGGCTCATCGTAGCTTTGTTGGTACCTAACTTTTGAGACAGGTCGGTAGTGCTCAGGGAAGAATTCTCCTGGGCGAAACATTTAAACACCAGGAGGGCCCTTTCGATTGTCTTCAGTTCCATGAATACGGCTTCCTTTTTTCCTTGACAATGGATCGAAATTTATATAATTGCGTTATATGAAATATTGTTACACTATTTGCAACAAAGGTCAAGTTCGTTTTTAGATAAATCTGATTCCTTATAAATATCCTTCATTTCATCATGAACAATAGGATGGGTTCGCGGAATAACCTGATTGAAACCTGAAACCTGAAATACGAATCTCGCCCATAGGCGTTCGAGAAGTCATGCCCTTTGGGCTTTAATCAAGGCCGGGCCCTCTGGACCCGGATACCTAACGCGTGAATCACCGAAAGAAAGGAGGGATTTATTTATGGGTAAAGTGGAGAGACTCACCAATGGTACTACAGGGGGCCCCGTCTTTGTCTATGTACAGGACGGGCGTATTATCCGCGTTACACCCATGGAATTTGACGACAGTGACGCGCCGTCCTGGCAGATAAAGGCAAGGGGTAAGACGTTCTCTCCTCCTAGGAAGACTACACTTTCCCCCTATTCCTTCTCCTATCGCTCCATGGTCTATTCTCCCAAAAGGAACCTGTATCCCATGAAAAGGGTGGACTTTGATCCTGATGGGAACCGCAATTGCCGGAAGAGAGGAGAATCCGGTTATGAACGGATCAGTTGGGACGAGGCAGGAGATATCGTCACGAACGAAGTAAAACGTATCAAGAGTGAATATGGCGCCGGGGCCATTTTGAGCACGGCGGGTTCGCATCACCTCTGGGGGAATGTGGGCTATCGTCACAGCGCCTATTTCCGTTTCGCGAACCTGATGGGGTTTACCTACGCGGATCATAATCCGGATAGCTGGGAAGGGTGGCACTGGGGAGGCATGCATAACTGGGGATTCAGCCATCGGCTCGGTATTCCCGAGCAATACGACCTCCTCGAGGACGCACTCAAAAACACGGAAATGATTGTATTCTGGTCATCGGACCCGGAAGCCACGAACGGCATCTATTCCGGTTTTGAGCATACCCCCCGCCGTCAGTGGCTAAAGGACTTAGGGGTCAAGATGGTCTTTATCGATCCCTTTTACAATCATACGGCCGGAATGTACTCGGACAAGTGGTTCGCCCCAAGACCCGAGACGGGCAACGCCCTGGCCTGCGCAATCGCCTTTGTATGGATTACGGAAGACCTCTATGACAAGGAATATATAGAAACCCGCACGGTGGGATTCGAGAAATGGAAAGATTATATCCTTGGCAAGGAAGACGGCGTGCCCAAGACACCGGGATGGGCGGAATTAGAGACCACCATACCGGCCAGGGAGATCCGCGCGCTGGCAAGGGAATGGGGTGCCAAGAAGACCATGTTAGCGGCCGGGGGATTAGGCGGCTGGGGAGGCGCCTGCAGGTCGGCGAGTGGGAATGAATGGGCCCGTCTCATGATCAGCCTGGCGGCCATGCAGGGCATGGGGAAACCGGGCAGCAACATCTGGTCTACCACCCAGGGGGCTCCCTGCAACACGGCCTTTGTCTTTCCCGGTTACGCAGAGGGAGGTATATCCGGGGATACGGGCAACTCAGCGGCGGGATTCCGATGGGTCTATCGTATGTTCAGCTTTGATCAGCCCACGTCAACCAGTATCAACGCCCCCATGGGACAGCATATCCCCAGGCTTAAAATCCCGGAATGTATCCTGGACGGGAAATTTGAATGGAGAGGCAAGGGCTTCTGCGGGCCTTCCATAGAATCCCAGTTCCACAAGTACAAATACCCCGCTGACGGGTACCCTGAAATCCAGATGTACTGGCGTTACGGGGGCTCTTTTATCGGAACCATGTGTGAAACCAATCGATATGTAAAGGCCTATCAGACGGACAGGCTGCCCTTTGTGGTCAGTCAGTCCATCTGGTTCGAGGGCGAGGCCAAATTCGCCGATATCATTCTTCCGGCCTGCACCAATTTCGAGCGATGGGATATCAGCGAGTTTGCCAACTGCTCCGGCTACATCCCGGACTCCTATATCCAGTGCAATCACCGGGTTATCAGCCTCCAGAAGAAGTGCATAGAACCTCTTGGAGAGTCCAAATCCGATTACGATATCTTCGCCCTTATGGCCGGAAAACTGGGATTCTACGGCCCCTATACCAGCGGAGGCATGACGGACCTCGACTGGGTGAAGCGCTATTTCGAGGCCAGTGAACTGCCCGACCATATAAGCTGGGAGGATTTTTTCAAAAAGGGTTATTTCGTGGTTCCCATACCCGAAGACTACCGGCCCACGCCGGCATTGAGGTGGTTTGCCGAAGATCGGCCCAAGGATACCCCCGATTGGGGACCCCACCCTGAATCCCAGGAGGAGTTCGGCAAAGGGTTGCAAACAACCTCGGGAAAAATTGAATTTATCTCCTCAAGCCTCAGAAAGTTTGATCCCGGGGACGAGGAAAGGCCCTTGATTCCGAAATATATCACCTCCTGGGAAGGCCACCACACGACCCACCTCTATAATAAATATCCCCTCCAGATGATCTCACCACATCCCCGTTTCAGCTTTCATACCATGGGGGACGCCAAGGATAGCTGGATGAACGATGTAAAGGATCACAGGGTCCTGAAGGAAGACGGGTATTACTACTGGATCATCCGGATCAATTCCAGGGATGCCGAGGCAAGGGGGATAAAGGATGGGGATCTGGTCAAGGCTTTTAATGACCGGGGTGCGGTCATCCTTGCGGCACAGGTCACGGAACGGGTACCGCCCGGAACCGTCCATTCCTATGAATCCTGTGCGGACTATGATCCCATAGACAAACCGGGTGAGTCTGCGGACAGGAGCGGTTGTGTGAATATTCTCACGCCGTCCCGGTACATCACAAAAAATTCAGCCGGCATGGCACCCAATTCATGCCTCGTGCAGATAGAAAAATATTAGAAAGGAGGGGGCCGATATGAAAAAATACAATATGATCATTGACGTGGCCAAATGCCACGACTGTAACGACTGCTTTTTAGCATGCAAGGATGAATATATTAATAATGATTTTCCACCCTATTCCATAGCCCAGCCCTGGCACGGCCACAGGTGGATGAACATCATGCGTAAGGAGCGGGGCCAGTATCCCTTGGTGGATGTGGCTTACAGGCCCACTCCCTGCATGCACTGCGACGACGCCCCCTGCATAAAGTCGGCCAAGGATGGTGCCGTGACAAAACGGAAGGACGGCATCGTCATCATCGACCCGGAGAAGGCCAGGGGCCAGAAGGACCTCGTGGACTCCTGTCCCTATGGTGTTATCTGGTGGAACGCGGACAGGGCGGTCCCCCAGAAATGTACCTTCTGCGTGCACCTCCTTGAGGACGGCTGGGAAAAACCCCGTTGCGTGCAGGCCTGTCCGACCAAAGCGATTGAGTTCCTCTGTGTTGAGGATGCCGAAATGCGGAAAATAAAAAACGCGGAAAACCTGGATGTACTGTATCCCGGGCTGAAAACCGGACCGAGGGTCTACTACAGGAATCTTTACCGCTATGAAAAGTGCTTTATCGCGGGTAACGTGGCCCTACAGGACACGGATGAATGCGCCGATGGTGCCAAGGTAACCCTGCGAAAGGGGGCCAAGGCCGTTGGAATGGCAGAGACCAATAACTATGGCGACTTTAAGTTGGATAACCTTGATGAGAAAAGCGGCAAGTACAACCTGGAGATTATGTACCCGGGTTATAAGGCCCGGAAAGTGAGTGTGGATCTTAAAAACAGTATCAATATCGGAACCGTTTTTCTTTGAAAAGCAGGGGCCCTTCGGTATTAACATGGCCGGCCTGAAGATAGCCCTGATGATGGAACCGTCTGTGGAATTGGCAACAGTAAAAACAATGCATTTCGCTTCTTTTAAAACTGGGTAGCGTCACCTGATCATTGATAGATTTGAGCAGCAATGTCCGGTTAGGATATTGTGGTATGATAAACTTTTATCGAAAAAATGGTCTGTGGGGATCTCTTTTCAGAGACGAAAATGTTAAAAGCAAGATATGGGTGTAAGGCCTCCCCCACCGCGAAGCGGCATCTTCGACAGGCGGGCAGAATGCTCCATATGACCGCGCTTCCAGGGCTCTCTCTTGCTTTGAAGAATGTCCTGCAATCCTCCAGGTCCGGTGGCCGGTGGAGCCCCACGGGCAGGAGCCCGTGGCACCTTTGGTGCGGCGTAACCCGCCGA
>CAYTUL010000195.1:0-7372 GCA_964441135.1 uncultured Desulfobacteraceae bacterium
TTTTACCCTACGCCTTGTGCCCCAAGCCCTGCGCCTGCCTTTACTATCCCCGAGCGCCCTTCTGTATTAACTATCTTTCAAAAGGCTAAAATGTTACCATTAATCGTATTTTCTTGTCATTCCCGCGAATGCTGGAATCCAGTGATTTCATGGGTTTCTGGACTCCCGCCTGCTCGGGAGTGACGGCTTCCAGGGCTTTTTATGAGACTATCAACTTTAGATCGTGTTTAATATTCACCTCACGATTTTCCCATATACTTCAACGCGTTTTTCGCTGCAATGCGGCCAGAGTTAAAGGCAAAGGCCGAGGACGCGCCCGAACATGGAGTCATGGTATAACTGTCTCCCCAGGCACCTCCGGCGTCCGTTCCACCGGCGTATAGACCCGGAATGGCATTCCCCTTCTTGTCAACTACCTCAAACCGATGATTTATCTTGATCCCGCCCAGGGTTGCCAGGGAGACGGTGCGGACTTTGAAAGCGTAAAATTTCGGCCCGATAAGGGGTCTGAGGAATCTTGGGTCCTTTGCAAAGAGGTCATCATATCCCTTCGCGCAGTAGCCGTTATATTCATCCACCGTTGATCGCAATACGACAGGATCCACCTCCATTTTGTCTGCCAGATCCTCCACGGAATCCGCTACAAAGATCTCCTTCGTACCCATTTCGAGGAAGGATCGCAACTCCTTATTGAGATTCACAAGCCGTTTCCCCGGGGGATTTTCAATGGCCAGGTTTCTGACAATACCCTTTTCAATCATTATATTCTTGATGGAATCATCCATGAGGGTCCAGGTATACCCTTCCTTGTATCTCGCGTTCACGTTGCCCACGGACGTGTCATAAAAGGCGATCCCCTCATCACAGAAGCGTTCTCCCCTGGGATCCACCCACAGATGCGGCTGGACGGCAGCTACCTGAACAGGGGATTTATCGGGGAATTCCGGGCCCACGGGGCCTATCCGGAAGAGCTCCATGACACCCATTCCCTCCTGGTCTGCCCCGGCCTCCCAGGCCATTCGGATACCGTCTCCCATCTTATCGACATTGCCAAAGGGCAGGATATTGACGCCGAGGTCATACCCGGTGTACTTTTTGATCCACTGTTTGTTGTTTGTGTATCCGCCGGTACCAATGACAACAACCTTTGCTGCCACGACCATTTCTTCACCGTCTTCCTCGGCAATAACACCCGTAATCCGCCCCCCTTCTTTGAGAATCCGTTTTACCGGTGTTTCAAGCTTTATCTCGACGCCCTTCTCCTTTGCCCTCGTCGCGAGTGCCCTGATGACAGCTTGCCCCGCTCCCTTGACGGTATGGTAGGTCCTCGGTCCGTCCGGCATATTAATCGTCACTTCAATAAACTCGGCACCGCTATTCTCAAGCCAGCCTATGGTCTCCGCCGATTCGTTAACAAAGGCCCGGACGATACGGGCGTTGGCCTTCCAGTGGCTGTACTCCATTATCGCCTTGAAGGCCTCGTCGCGACTATAGGTAATGTACTGCTCCCGCTGCATATGACTTTCAACGGCAAAAGTGCCCTCGAAAAAGTTGGTCGAGCCACCTAAGGAACGCTTTTTTTCAAAAAGGATAACCTTCGCGCCCCCTTCGGCAGCCGTGAGGGCCGCCGCAAGGCCGGTTCCCCCCGATCCGATGACGACCATATCGGTACTTTTTAAACTTTCCGTACCTTTCATGACCCACCTCCTCCTTCGGGAAACTGCATTTGGAAATCTCACTTCCCCGGAAAATCCAATATTGCCCTTTCTTCACTGAGGCCCCTTATCAAAACGGGCCTATTCGAAAAAAAGGGCAATAAGAATCTCACCTTCCGCCCCGACCCATACGCCATTTGAATTATAATGGGATAGCCGGATTAAATCCTGTCATTGACTTGATATCCTGATATACTCCAACGCGTTTCTCGCACCGATGCGGCCGGAATTGAAGGCAAAACCCAATGCTCCGCCCGTTGCGAAAACATCGTAACTGTCACCATACAATCCCCCGGCGTCATTCCCGCCCGCGTAAAGACCCGGGATCGGTCTTTCATCCTTGTCAACCACTTCCATTCTGTGATTGATCTTTATGCCGCCGATGGTCGAAAGAAAAACCCTCCAGCACCGCAACGCGTAAAATTTCGGTCCCCTCAGGGGCTTAAGATACTGGGGATCCTTGACAAAGAGATCATCGTGGCCTTTTTCGCAGAACGCGTTGTATTCATCCAGTGTGGCCTTCAGAACATCCGGTCTTATATCCATCTTTTTGGCCAGTCCTTCGATGGAGTCTGCTTCAAACAAGTTCGGATTACCCTGTTCCACAGCCGTCTTCCATTCCTCTTCAAAATCAGTCAACCGGGTACCGGGCGGACAGATCATGCCGGCACTGGTAGTTATCCCGTTTTCTATCCAGTCCTTTTTTTCCTTTTCATCAAAGATAGTGTAGCTGTATCCTTCTTTCAGCCTGGATATGGCCGCCCCGTCAAAGGGAAAGTTGGTCAAGCGTCCCTCATCAAAATAGCGGATTCCCTGCTGGGTCACAAAAAGATTGGGCTGGAATCCGGCAGACTCGAGCTGACCCATCGTCTTTATTCCCGGACCTGTCAGAGGGCCGATCCGCATGGTCATCAGGACTCCCATCCCCTCTTCGGCGGCCCCTGCCTCCCAGGCCATTCGGATTCCATCTCCCACTTTTTCAAAATTCATAATAGGAAAAAGGTTTACGTCCAAATCAAATCCCGTATATTGCTTGATCCATTCCTTATTGTTCGCGTATCCCCCACTGCCGATAAGGACCGCCTTCGCCCTGAACTCGGTAATCTTTCCATCCTTTTCCGCAATGACACCGGTAATCCGATCCCCTTCCTTAATGAGTTCCCTTGCCGGAGTCGAAAGCCGGATATCAATACCCTTTTCCCTTGCCCGTTCGGTCAGCGTCTTCATCATCACTGAGGACCTGGCTTTCTGGGGCCCTTTGAGAAGGTGCCAGGTCCGGGGTCCATTCGGAAATATAGCCATGGGTCCGTCAAACTCGACGCCAAGTTCCTGCAGCCATGATATGGTACCGGCGGATTCATTCACAAAGGCCCTAACCAGACGGGGATTTGCTCGCCAGTGGCTGTAGTCCATGATGATCTTGAAGGCCTCGTCACGGGTTATCCCAATATACTGCTGACGCTGCATCTCGCTTTCAACCGCGAACATCCCCTCGGGGAAATTGGAAGTCCCACCAGTGTTGAGTGCCTTTTCAAGAATGATCACCGAGGCACCTCTTTCAATCGCGGTCAGGGCCGCAGCTATTCCGGTAGCACCTGAACCGATCACCACGATGTCTGCGTTTTCACGCCCTTTGCTTGCTGCGTTCATTATTCCTCCAGAAAAAGAATTAAATAACGTATCCTGGACGGCATCCAGATGCTACCTACTACCTCCGGCCTATTTTTCACAAAGCTCCATGATTAATCTTTTTACGAGGGTCTTTGCGATCTCTATCTTATAGGTGTTCCTGCTGAGCGGTTTCGCATCTTTCAGGGCCTTTTCCGCGGCCTTTGAGGCTATGCCCTCCGTAACAGCCTTTCCTTTAATCACTTCCTCCGCGGCTTCTGCCCTGTAGGGCATAGGTGCAACGGCCCCGAGCACGATCCTGGCATCGGTACAGGCTTTATTTTTTATGGGAATGATCCCGGCCACACTCACTATGGCAAAATCAATGGGTTTTCTCAGGGTGAATTTGAGATATTTCTGTCCGGCCGAGGATGTCTTCGCTGGAATTACGATCTCCTTGACCATCTCATCCGTCTTAAGCGCGATTCCGAGTGGATTGTAGAAGTCCTCAACCGCGATCCGGCGTTCTCCCTTTAGGCCCGCGACGGTGATATTCGCGTCAAGTGCTGTCAGGGCCACGGCCGTGTCGGATGGACAGACGGAAAAACATTTCCTGCCCTTCAGTATGGCGTGATACCGGTTATCCCCCTTAACGGCCAGGCACGGCCCGTTTCCTTTTCTCAGGCATTGTATGGGCCCTCCTATATGCCGTGGATACCGGTAATACCAGCAGCGCGAATCCTGACAGAGGTTTCCGCCCAGGGTAGCCACATTTCTGATCTGCGGACTCGCCACGGAAAGGGCCGCTTCCGCCAGGACCCCGTATCTTTTCTTTATCAGGGATGATCCGGCGATATCCGAAAGCCGGACCATGGCGCCTATCCTCAGCATATTCCCATCCTCTTTTATGTAATCAAGCCCGGGGATCGTCTTCGCATTAATCACGGCTTCCGGGTATTCGGGCAAAATGTCTCCCTTGAGTACGGACAACAGGTCCGTCCCCCCTGCATTGAGTCTTGCCCTGCCCTGGTATTGATTCAGTAATTCGCACGCCTCGTCAACGGAACGCGCGTCCTTGTGCGTGAAAGTCCTCATGAAGCGCCTCCTTTCTTCTTCTTTGAGGCAATTTTTCCGAGTACCTTCAGAACCCTCTCCGGAGTGACGGGATATTCATGGAGCCATACCCCGATGGCATTTGAGGCGGCCATGAGTACGGCCGAAGGTCCCGGTGAAGTGGCTACCTCACCTACTCCCACGGCCCGATACCGGTGGGTGGAAAAGGGGGTTTCCATGATGACATTGTCGATGGGCGGCAGCTCCAAAGAGGTCCGCCATTTATAATCAATCAGGTTGCTATTGAGAGTAAGTCCTGTGGATTGATCCACAACGGTCTCCTCGAAAATGGCGCTGTCAATGCCCGCGGTACCCAGGCATCCGTTGAGCTGGCCTCTTATTCCGGGTGGATCGATAATCTGGCCTACGTCCGTGGTATTCACAACGCGAAGCAACGTGAGCTTGCCTGTCTCAGTATCGACCTCCACCTCAACAAAGCTCATCATACAGTTCGCGAATGTATAGTCCGCGTTAAAGCGACCATGTCCCAGGACGGTTCTCAGTTTTATGGCTTTGTTCCAGGTTATGCTGTTATCCGGGCGCCCCTTGACCCAGATGACCCCATCGGCGGTCTCCAGATCTCCTGGATCCACATCGAGCATGGGCGCGATAAATTGAAAGAGCTTTTGCTTTGCGTCTTCGGCGGCTGAAATGACGGCGCTCAAGATCGCGTAAGTGCCCCTCGAACCCGCCGGTCCCCACTCAACCGGTGTGATCAGCGTATCACTCGGGGTCAGGGAGATCGCTTCCAGGGGAAGCTGGAGGACTTCAGCCACCACCTTGGCGCAGTTGCTTCTTTGCCCCGTTCCGTGCTCGGCCACGCTGGAATAGATCACGGCACTTCCATCGGGATTCAACCGAACATAGGCCTCGGATATATCCTCACCCACATCCGCATTTCCATGAATGCCGACGCCGACACCTGTCCGTTTCGGTCCGTTCACTGTTGTGGGCTTGAGCCATCCCTTCCATTTATCCTTCCAGCCAAAGGCCTGAGCCCCCTTCTCCATGGCCCTGGTATAATCCACGCCCCGGTATGTGTACCAGTTGGAATCACGCCAGTAATATCCGTCACCGGGTTTGATGAAGTTCTTTTTCAGGAACTCGAAGGGATCGATCCCCGCTTTTTGCATGGCCTGGCTCAAAAGGGGAATGAGAGCGCATTTCATCTCCTGGCCTCCAAAACCCCTGACGATACCCGACGCATTCCTGTTGGTGCAGATGATGGCGGGCTTGACCTCCCAGTTGGGACATCGTATGGCGATCTGTACCTCACCGGAACCCACGGCAACCTGTGCCTGGGTCGTCAAGGAGTAGTACCCTGTGCCGAGGAGCCATTTACCGGAAATGGCCGTTACGCTGCCGTCTTTCTTCATGCCCACTTTACCGGTCAATCGGAAAGCAGGACGCAGGACAAAGGCGGCGAGGTGCTCTTCCTTGGAAAAAATCACCTTAACGGCCTTCCCGGTAGCCTTGCTTAACGCGGCCGCGTAACACTGGACCTGCCATGACATGATCTTTGATCCATAGCTTCCACCGCATGGACCGCCGATAGTCCTGACATCGATTTTATCGCCGAATATAGACGAGAGCTGGATCTTGTTCAGGTACACGGCCTGGTTGGAGACCCAAAACGTCACCTTATCGGGTTCTTCCCACAGGGCCACGGCGCCGGGCGACTCGGGCGGTATGGGGTTCGGGATGTTTTCATACCCGAAGGTCCCCTCAGCGATGACATCGGCCTCCGCAAAACCCCTTTTCACATCCCCCATAACGATCTCGGTCATGGATTTGCGGGCAATGAAGGGATCCCTAACGGGAAGGCTATTTCCCGGGATTTGATCATAGAGTTGAGGGGCGCCGGGCTTTACGGCTTCATCGATATCAAAAACAGGAGTGAGGACCTCATATTCCACTTCAATGAGTCCACAGGCCTCCATGGCTATCTCTTTGGTTTTCGCAGCCACAAGTGCCACAGCGTCCCCCACATATCTTACCTTCCGATCGAGGACGCGGAATATGGGAGGAGTACCGGAAGTCCAGTTGGGAATATCCCTGTAGGTGAGTACAGCTTCTACACCGTCCAGCGCCCGTGCCCTGGTTTTATTGATCCTTTTAATATGGGCATGGGGGTGAGGGCTTCTGAGCACAGCACCGTGGAGCAGATTCGAAAAGTTCAAATCATCTAAGAACTTTGCGTTGCCCGTGACAATCTCCACACCGTCCATTCGCGGCGTCCCTTTGCCTATATATCGATAGGATTCAGTCATTTTCCCTGTTCATCCTCTCCGCGGCATCCATAACCGCATCGATAACATGATAGTGGCTGATACACCGGCAGAAATTACCGGAAAGGGCCTCTTTGATCTCGTCCTTAGTGGGCCGGGGATTTTCATTCAGGAGGGCCTTTGAGCTGATGATCATGCCCGGAGTACAGAAACCGCATTGAAAGGCGGTATGGTCGATAAAGGCCTGCTGGATGGGATCCAGGCTGCCTGTCTTTGGATCACTCAGGCCCTCGATGGTGGTAATCTCCCTGCCTTCGCACTCGACGGTAAGGATCATGCATGAAAGGACGGCCTTCCCGTCCATGAGGACGGTACAGCTCCCGCATGCTCCGTTGTCGCAGGATACCTTTGTGCCTGTCAAACCCAGGGTTTCCCTGAGCGTATGGGACAATGTGTGGGCCGGATTCACGTTATCCGGCTGATTCCCTATCTCAAGATCGTAAGGAGTCCCGTTGATCCTGAGGCGAACGTGCCCTTTCTCTTCGACGGTTTCTCCGGGTTTACCGCGTCCATTTTTCTGTATCGCTTTCTTCCCCAATTTTTTTCCTCCCTATCTTTGACAACCTCGTAAAAAGTCCCTGGAGCCGTCACTCCCGCGAAGCCTGTCCTCGACTTGATCGGGGAGTAGGAGCCCAGAAGTACCCGAAA
>CAYTUL010000196.1:0-7361 GCA_964441135.1 uncultured Desulfobacteraceae bacterium
CCCTCTTGCCTAAGCGGCGAACAGTCGCAAGCGCTGCAACTTGTTGCTCGCGGGGTCGGCTTACCTCAAGCTCCCAATTATAGATGGTTTGACCCGTTACCCCGACAAGCTTTCCAAAATCCGATGCGGAAAGACCCAGGCGCTTCCGATTGGAGCGCAGGCCTTTGGCCGAAAATCTTATACTTTTCGAATCCGCGGTCGTAGAAACCGGGATGTGGCTATCCTTCCGCACCTGTTTTTCAAGGGAAGTGACTTTACGTTGCAGCTCGGATATTTGACTTTTCATCTCTGCAATCTTTTTGCGGTACTCTGTTGATGCCTTTTTAAGGGTATTCATCTGGCTTCGAATTTCTTTACGGGCAAGGCGGGTGATCTCGTCTCTGAATACTACAGCCATGTTGGGCATATTTCTCCTCCTGTGTTCGGTATATTCAGTGTCTATCCAGAAAAAGCTCGCTTCCGGATGGGGCTTTCAGCGGCCAGCCCCTCGGCCTTGAGACATGTCGACGAGCTCATGTCGAGTCCCTCGGGACCGAAAGGCGATCAGCATTCAGCCAAACCTTGGTTTTCAATGTCTTTTGCTGATTGCTGACAGCGCTCCCCTCCTCCGCAATAGCCTGCTATGGAAGCGGGCTATGAAGGATGGAAAGCCAAAAATGTAAATGAATGGATGAGCACGGATTCGATCATAAAATCAGGATACTCGAATACTGCACCCCATTCATAAATCTACTATTAATATAAAGGATTACCCGGCTAATGGCCAGAAAAAACTATGGAATTCTGAAGAATTGTTATGACAGGAGAATAATGGCTCGACTTATAAAAGGCCGTTAGCTGGATCACATTCAAACCAGGCACATCTCTATCATCCGTCGTTCCGGATATTTCAGGAAGAACAGGAATGTTTTAAAGGCGTTTTATGTGCTGTGAGGTGAACTCGGAACCGAGCTTTTTTTCGGCAAGGGAAGAAACCATAGAAAATACATGGACGAGAATAAACTCAGCCAACTCGCCCTGAGCATCCAGCGGGACGGCTCCAGGATGAAGAGGAACCGCAGGACCGTAAAGGATATTCTGAAAATCCGCACATGGTCAGGAAACTCCCGCCTTCGGCATGGCATTTTTTTTGACAGGGGTATTGGGTATTGAAAGTATCCCTAAGAAAATAATTTGTATCTTTCCTATAATTCCTGTATTCATTGAGAGGAGGATTCCTGCCGACCCCTATTCCAGAGCCGAAAACGGCCGAACCGTTTCATGAGTTTATGGAAAGGGGTGAAGGTAAGGCAACAAACTTGATGAATGAAAGGAGAATGGTATGTTCGCTGATTTAGCCAAGAAGAGGAGAAGCATCCGGGAATATGAGGATCGGCCGGTTGAACCGGAAAAGATAGACACGATTATTGAATCCGCTCTTCGCGCCCCGTCGGGGCGGGCCATAAGACCGTGGAGTTTCGTGGTCATCACGGATAGGGATATACTCGGGAAGCTCTCGGTTGCAAAGCCGATGGGCGCCGATTTCTTGAAAACCGCGCCTGTCGGCATTGTCGTTTGCGTGGAGACCAATGAGTCCCGGGTTTGGATCGAGGATTGCGCCATTGCGGCGGTCTTTCTTCAGTTGGCCGCACATTCTCTGGGCCTGGGAAGCCGTTGGAGCCACATGCGGGACAATATGTACGACGACAAAAGGACTACCCGGGATTATATCGCAGAGATCATAAACCTTCCGGATAACCTTGAGGTGGAATGCGTGGTCGCCATCGGCTATCCCGCTGAAACCATCCCCCCTTACGAGAAGGCGGAGCTACGCTTCGACAAGGTCAGCTACAATGGTTACGGTAAGAAGAGGTAGTCTTAGGGGTCACCCTTGACTATCCGGACATATTCCTATTGAAAGTTGCTAAAGCCTTCATCCGAAGGAACGCGAAAGAAAATCAATCTCGGCAAACACGCCGCACAGGGAAAGATCCTTGTTAACTCGGCGAGAGACAAAAACTACTCGTCTTCTCTCCAATTCCAATCTTTGCCGCCCTTGAAAACGCCTGCGTTCATTTCATTGCTGATGAAGAGATTGGCCTCCGGGAAACGCCGGACCATTGCGTAATAGAAATTGCCCTCGTCTTTGGTTCGTGCTATTTCCTCTTCCGTGGCGACCAGATAATCTTTCGTAAAAGTGTAGGAAGATGTATCAAAAGGCATGCCCGGTCTCTGATGGCCCGGAATGATAACCTCTGCGTTCATCCTTTCCAGACGCTCAATATCCCCTATCCATTGCTGGCGTTCTTCCGCCGTAACCTCGCAGGTAAAGGGGTGGGCCTGGTTAAAAAGGACATCGCTGCCATAGATGGTGCTTATGGAAGGAATCCAGATCACTGTATTGTGTTTCAGGTCACCTATGAGATCCGGAATAATCTCGATCCGCTCTCCTTCCAGCTCGAAGTAGTTCTCATTCAGGGGCTCAATATCGACGGTTTTTCGGCAGACATTGGTGGGTCCGATAACATTTTCCCAGTGATCGAGTTTTCCGAAAAACTGGCGGTTGATCAGACCGGCCACGGACGGGAGTGCGACACACCGGGCGGACGGGAAAGCTTCCGCTATGACACCCAGGCCGAAATAATGGTCCGGGTGGGCATGAGTCACATAAATGGTTTTTAATTGTTTCCCGGTTTCTGCTATTTCCGCGATGACCCGGTGGGCATTCGACAGTGTCCACTGGGCGTCAATCAGAACGGCGTCGGTTTTCCCCATTACGATCAGGGAGGCAACCTCAAAACCCTTTTCATCACTGAAAAAGGTCTTAATGGATAAGGAGTTCGGACCAAAGGTATTGATTCTGATTTCCATAGACGAATCCTCCAGATTTTAGATTTTATTCTCCCCGAACATGGCATTCTATATATTGCAGTAATCTTACATACAACGATATCCTCCAAATGTACATAAAAAACCACCAGTAAATTCGTATATCAGCAGTAA
This sequence comes from uncultured Desulfobacteraceae bacterium, assembly GCA_964441135.1. GTDB lineage: Bacteria > Desulfobacterota > DSM-4660 > Desulfatiglandales > HGW-15 > CAYTUL01. The sequence goes on from CAYTUL010000196.1 coordinate 2,983, forward strand.
GGGTCATGGAGTTTGGTCCACCCTGGGCACCATCAAGTTGTTAGATGCAAGGCGCCGCATCGTAGACCCCGCTGCCGTTTGCGGGGGGAGCGACGACTGAGGCGTATGAGTAATACGCCGCAGGGAGGAACGATCGAAGGCAACGCCGCTCGAAGATCCCGGCTCGACGGGGAGATGACATCTTGATGGTGGATCAGGGAAAAATGTGGTGTCTACCTTTGACATGGCACAAATTTTAAGCGAGACTGGCCTTCAGATGGGATCCTTTTAAAAAAATTTATTCAAGCCCTTTATCGGTCGTTATAAAATAGAAAGGAACGTTGGTTCCGATATTCAGCAGGGGGAATGTCCATAAAATGATAAAAATTTCCTACCAAATTCAAGAAACTTATGGTTTTATAGATGTGCCCCCGGTTTCCCTTAAAGCAATAAAAATACCTATCACGCGGGCGGCCGGGCAAGAGGAGAGCGATTTGATTTCCCTGATTATTTAATGTCCCCAAAAACACTGTAACTACAGGAGGTGGCACCATGTATTTCATGAATGTTTGTACCTGGAAGCCGGAGGATGAGGAAGAGGTAACAGAGAGAAGGAAGAAATGGAAATGGCCGGATAAGGTAAAGGTCCTGTTTGAATTTCTTGATCTTCAGGGATGCCGGGTCATCAATGTCATAGATACGGACGACAAAGGTCTGATCGCAAGCCGTTCCAAGTGGATCGATATCCTTAAATTTGAGACTTTTCCTGTCTATCCGATCGGTGACACCCTGAAAAAGCTGTCTTAAAGTAAAAGAATCCATGGCCAGAGAGACTGGGTGACAATTCGTCATACCCCGACGATATTGACGGGAGATCCAGGAATCTTCAAGATGATTCAACTTTCCCGGATTCCGCGTATCGCTATGTTACGTACCTCTCGTCCGGTCGAAGATCCCGCTTCTTTTTGCGGGGAATGACTTTCTTTACGAATTCCGACATAGTCTCAAAGGACGTGACCCTGCTTTACCCCCAAAGGGTGTTTACGGGTCAAATCACGAGGCTGAGGTATACGGTATAAGGTCTAAGGAAAACCCCAATCTGTTCAATATAACCCTTGAACCGTGAACCATTTAACACATAGCCGGATAATCCTAACTCCGCGATGCGGAATCTTCGACCGGCCTAAAATACTAGGTTTTTTACATGATGCCGTGACCAAGGCCGGCCCCTCTGTTTCTAAGGATACATCTCGGGATCGGAAGCAAGCGTGCGCGTAAATTTTAACTTGCTGATTTTCCACTTTCCATTTTCTTTTCTATATTCACATTCGTTCTTTCCCTGTACCCACTGTATGGTGGGTTTTGAGAAGAGCATATATATAAGCCAGGTGCCCTTAGCGGTGTCTCCCTCAACGGTGATGTCAGGCTCGATCGCCATATGACCCTCAAACCGCGATGTGCCCCTGATCTTCGCTAAGATTCCCAGATATATCTCGGAGAGTTCCTTTTTCCCTCTCTTTACCCCGGAATTCCGGACCTCCGCCGTGGCATCTTCCGTGAAAAGGTCCAGGACCTCCTTATATTGCAGGTTGTCCATTAAATTTATGTAATTCTGGTGTAACTTTTTGATCTCTTCGAGATCCTCTATTGCCTTTATTCTTTTTTCCAAATCCTCCAGTGACATAAGCCCTCCTTCCTCGTGCATTACGGCTGACATATAATGGTTAACATAAAAGGATTCATATGATAGTGTACCTAAGGCAAACTGTCAATTTCCGGACGGGGCCGAAAAGGGTATCCGGCTGTTGGGTGAAAATATCCGCCATATACACCTGACCGATAACTTCGGTGAAAATGACGACCACCTTCCCCTGGGGGACGGAAATTATGACTATACCGAATTTGCCGGTTTTTTAAGGGATTTCCCTTACACCATTACCCTGGAAGTCGTCAAGGAGGGAACTTCTCCCGAACCCATGTTAAGGGCGAGGGATGCCTTTAGAGGGCTGTTTTAATCGGGACTCGAACAAAGAAAGGGCGGTAGGGCCTTTGGCCCCAGGCAGATCTTGGGTATTCATTCCAAAATGTCCATGATATCAGGATAATAAACGAGGAAATTTATGTTTGAATTGGATTTTGATGAAAACAGGTGTCTGGTCTGCCATACACATGACTGTCTCGTCAAGTGTCAGCATCTTGAGATCGGGCCGGATCGGGCCGGGATCGAAATGGAAAGGATCATCAACGGGGAAGATTCCTTTGTATTGCACGACTGCGTGACCTGTTACGCATGCGAGGAATATTGCCGAAAGGGCAACCATCCCTTTTATTTGATTGTGAAGCGACAGGAAGATCTCAATATCCCCCCGCTTCCCGAACCCTTGATAAAAAGAGGTATTCAAACAGGCGTCCCCTTTCGCGGAGAGCCGGAGATAGAGGAAATTACGGGGACTGCCCTTAACCTTGGAGTATTCAGTGCCCTGGCCAATAAAACACAGGGAAAACTATTCGAGGGTCTCACATTGATGTCAACGGATCCTCGAAAGATGTTTCATTATTTCTGCCAATTGATGTATCTTCACTTCGGCAAGATCTCCGTTATAAACGAAAGATTGGGAAAAATCATTGAAACCATTGCGGCCCACAACGTAAAAGAGGTGGTCCATTTCCATGATGAGTGCTTCGGAACCTATACATCCTATGCCCCTGCCTTCGGGATAGAGGTACCTTTTAAATCCGTTCATCTCTTCGAGTATCTGTATAACCGGCTCCTGGAACTGAAAGATGAAATCAGACCGCTAAAATACAAGGTCGCGTACCAGCGTCCCTGTTCCTCCAGGCTGTCTCCTGAAAAACATCGTTTTGTGGCACGGATATTTGACCTGATCGGGGTGGAACCGGTCGATCGAGAGTATTCGGATGAGAATGCGTTGTGCTGTGGAGGGACCATCCTGGGACAGAAAAAGGAAGGAAGCCGCCGATATTGCTTTGATTTACAAACGAGGAATATAGAGGACATGAAGCAGGCCGGAGCCCAAATCTGTGTTTTTAACTGTCCGGCCTGCATGCAGACCCTGGGCAGGCCCGTGGCCGAAAACCGTATTATGCCCCTGTTTATGAGTGATCTCTGCCGTCTTGCCATCGGTGAAAAAGTAGACTAATGGAGGAAATCGCATGGGTCCCATTTATCAGGCCTTAGCCGAAATGATTGGGGAAGATTATGTCTCCAATCAGCCGGAAGAACTCTTTACCTATTCCAAGGATTTAGGAACGTCCGAACCCAGATGGCCTGAATATGTGGTCGCACCGAAGACCGCCGGAGAGTTGCAGGGAATCGTGCGGTTCGCCAATCAGAAGAAGATCCCCATTGTCCCTTTGGGCGGCGGCATGTCCTTAGCAGGCCTTGCCTTACCCCTGGAAGGCGGTATTATCGTCGATATGAAAAGGATGGACCGGATCATTGAAGTCAATGAAAAGGGCCGGTATATGGTTGTCGAGGCGGGTATATCCCAGGGAAAGGTGACGGCCTATCTGCACAAACATCATCCGAACCTGATGCACTCGGAACCGGGTGCCCCGCCGGCCGCTACGATCGGTGGAAATCTTGCCATACAGGGACAGGGGGACCTGGCCCATCCCTATGGCTTCAACTCGGATATGGTCAATGGACTGGAAGTTATTCTGCCCACGGGAGAGATTGCCCGATTCGGCTCATGCGCGGTCGGCTCCGGCTGGTTCACCATGCACCCTCTACCGGATCTGGGTCTGTTTTTAGGATGGGGCGGCGCCACGGGCATCATCACCAAGGTATCACTCCGATTGTTTCCCTGCAAAAAGATCCGGGAAATGGATCTATTCGTAGTGGAAGATGAGGAATTTGTGCCTGAGATCCTGTTTGAATTGACCCATGTGGGATTATCCGAAGACCTGGTTGTCACGAGTTCTGAAATACCGCCCCTCTATAACCGGCTCCATCACATTACCGTCAATGTTACCGGGGATTCCAGGGAAGAACTCGAATTCAAGCGCCACCTGTTTTATGATGTCACCCTTTCCAGATATATCCGGAGCGGTGTGGGTGGGATAGCCGCGGTATCGCAGGATATTCAAAGGCCTCAGATCAGTAAGGCCTCCGACTGGAAAAAGGGAGGCGGATTTGAATATGTCGGTTCCATCATGCCAGTTTCAGCCTATCCCGAATGCTACAGAAGGGGAGTTGAAATTTCTTCCCGGCATCAAATACCCTACACGGTATTAAGCCGGGTCATCGGTAGCTCCCACGGCATGATGTTTTCCTGGTCCTATGCCTTCAACCGGGCGGACCCGGAAACCGTCCGCCATGCCAGGGAGGCCCTGGAGCTGTCTCAAATACACATCACCGAGCCCACGAGACGCACATG
>CAYTUL010000197.1:0-7352 GCA_964441135.1 uncultured Desulfobacteraceae bacterium
TCATGTTAATCTACCTCATCATGGCCATGCAGTTTCGTTCATTTCTGCAACCACTTATCATTTTGGTGACCATCCCCGTGGCTCTGGTTGGAGCAATCGTGCTCCTTGCAGTCACCCAGGTCGGACTGGATGTCTCGGTGGGTATGGGGGCGCTAACGCTCATAGGCATAGCTGTCAATAATGCAATTGTATTGCTCGACTACACCAATCGGCAGATCAGCACCGGTCATAGGATATCCGATTCGCTCCAGGCAGCCGCTTCCATCCGCCTTCGGCCGATCCTGATGACGGCTATAACCACGATTTTCGCCTTGGTCCCGGTGGCAATGAACCCGGCGGTTGGTTCGCGTATATTCCAACCATTTGCAATAACCGTCATTGGTGGGCTAATTTCATCAACTGCCGCCACTATGGTGCTGGTTCCCGCGCTAAGGACCTTTCTTTCTCGCCAATGGAGATAGGCAGTGCAAGCCTTTATGGAGTATTGCCGTAAATGAATGTCTTTGAAGAAAAGTATAGGAGTAGTTGGATTGATTGAAAGGTTAAAAAAATGGGCTGGGACAATGAAGCGAGATATTTTAGCCCTATATTTTGCTAGACGTGATCCTCGAGTCCTTTGGTATGTCAAGGCGTTGGCCGTTGCGACAGTCGCCTATGCACTTAGCCCCATCGATCTGATTCCAGACTTCATACCCGTATTAGGTTATCTGGATGACCTTATCATTCTCCCGGCCGCTATCTGGTTTACCGTATGGCTTATTCCGCAAGACATAATGGATGAATTGCGGAATCAGGCCACAGTTAGGCTAACGGCAAAGCGTCCTCACAGCTTCGGTGGAGCGGCAATCATCGTAACCATATGGTTGGGAGTGGTAGTGCTTGTCGGGCGGCTCCTATGGTCACGATAAGAGGGGACATTGGTGCAGAAATTGCTTTATGCTGGGAATAATATAATTAGACACTCTCCGCACCAACGTTCCCCTCTTATGTCCCCTCTTAATAAAAAACATTTCAAACGCGATACATTCAAGTATCATTCCGATGGTGAAAAAATCGACCTTTCAAATATTCTATGATACGATTTCTATTGGAAAATTGATTTCAACCTATAGCTGGTTTCGAGTGATGTAAGTATTGTGGAATTCGGATGTCACAAATAATGCCACTGTCGGTATATTCTCAATATACTGTGCTCGGCGCAAGACGAAAAGGATGCCGTAGATGGAAATCAGAAGCACCTCTTCTTCCGGAATGGACCAAATAAGGTTAAATCTATACAAGAGAGCCTCTCTCCTTGCGAAAATCACGATCATCTATAATTTATTTGAGGGAATGGTATCGGTATTTTTCGGTGCCACGGATGAAACCCTATCTTTATTCGGTTTTGGAATTGACTCCTTTGTTGAGGTCTTATCGGGTATAGGTATCTGGAATATGGTCCGAAGAATGATGCATAATCCGGAAGCCGATGTAGGACCATTCGAAAAAACAGCGCTTCGAATCACAGGCACCGCGTTTTATATATTAGCGGCTGGTTTGGTAATCACCGCCGGTTTCAATCTATATCAAGGCCACCGGCCTGAGACCACCTTCTGGGGGATCCTAATCGCGGCGATATCCATCTTTACGATGTGGGCTTTAATATACTTCAAGGTAAAAGTAGGAAAGCGACTGAATTCTGACGCAATTTTGGAAGATGCCAATTGTACAAAAGCCTGTCTCTATCTCTCCTTTATTTTGCTTTTAGCCAGTATAGGATTTGAATTGACGGGCATAGGTGGAATTGATTCTATTGGAGCTATCTTGATAGCAATATTCTCATTCCGGGAAGGACGAGAATCCTTTGAAAAATCTCGCGGTGAATCCTGTGATCACCAGGAAACCTCATAAACATTAACTCTCTACGCTTTGAGCAGTGTCAACTGATTATCCAAAAGGAAAGAAATCGAACTCCGGAAAGTTTTATGATAACAATCCTATTGGAAAAGCGACTTCAGTTTATAGATGGTTTGGAATGATGCAAGAATTGTTAAGCGGAAGGAGTCCTTGAAAAGTTCAGGATTTTGAGTAACCTTGAACCGACTATTATTTGAGGTTTCTTCCGGTAGTCGTAATATAATGAAAGCCTCCTCGGGGAGGAATATTGGCATAATCCTTCACTTAAAGGCCATTTACTACCACCCAAATATTGATTTTAATAGGTAATATTATTATATTTAATCGAGATTTTTTATTTTTATTTTAATTAAATAAAAGATTGACTTTTTAATAAAGAAAAGTGAAAATATACATAATTCATGAGGGCTCACCTTTATGGGTGGGCTTTTTTCGTTCCAAGGGAAAGATCTGCTTGTCCGGTGACATCCTGAAGTCTGGAAACATGATACATTACTTGAAAGGAGGTTGTCACCATGGCGAATGGAATCGTAAAGTGGTTTAATGACCGCAAAGGATTTGGCTTCATCGAGCAACAAGATGGTCCTGATGTGTTTGTACATCATTCTGGTATACATGCAACGGGCTTCAAGTCTCTAAATGAAGGCGACGAGGTTACTTTTGACATAGAGCAAGGTCAAAAAGGACCAGCAGCGGTGAATGTCACTGTAGTTTAGCCTATTGTTTTTAAGGCGAAGGGCATTCCGTCGAGTGAGGTGGAATGTCCCTTCAATGAACGAGGAAATTGAATCAATCCACTCAACCTTTAAAATGTTTTATGACCAAAAGGAGGTCGGAATGAATATCTATGTTGGGAATCTATCTTATGAAGTAACCGAAGAGGAGTTGAAACACGCTTTCGGGTCTTTCGGGGATGTCGAATCCGTAAAGATCATCAAAGACAAATACACGGACAGATCAAAAGGATTTGGATTCATAGAGATGCCCAATCATGAGGAGGCCCAGTCAGCAATCGAGAGTATGAACGATGCGGAGTTTAAAGGACGTAAACTTTTAGTGAATAAGGCCCGCCCGCGCACCGAACGTCGCGATAATAAAGTATACGGTGATGGCAGAAAGGGGGGAAGACAGGGCGGAATGCGCCGTTTCTAAGAAATCGACTCAAAGATAACATCTGGCATCCCATAATGAAGTCATAAAATACCGGTAAAGGAGGCCTGAGAGTCGGCACCAGATCTATATATTTGAAAAAAGGGAAAACATGGCGAAGCTCAATAGTCATTCTTTTCAAAAGTATCAGAAAGAGCTTAAGCGAAAGAATAGGGCAAAAGAGAAGCTGGAGCGACGCCAGGTAAAGAAGGACCGGGCATCTCAGATTGCCAAGGAGTAGTTCCCGGTCTCGCGATAGGGAGTCCACCGATGAAAATATTCTGTGATCTTAGACTCACAAATGTAAAGAGGCCCTTGTGTAATACCATACGGCTGCAAGACTAATACCTTTATCCTATGCCGCCCCATAGAGATCGTATTCCTTTTCATTATATTCCGCTTATCTTTCAGCCTTATCTTACTGACTGAATGAATAGAATATAACCGGTAAAGGCTGATATACTTCCAATAACCCTTTTTTAATAAAGGACATTTATTTTCGAAATGAAAGGCAGTCCATCTCGTGCCATTCGGAACGCGGGCAAGAATGGTCCCCCCACGGCTGGGAGCAGGCAGGATCCACATATTCCAAAATATAAATACAGGAGGAATGGCGATGACCCCAGATAAAAACAAGGCGGCCGGGAAGACCGTTAAGGCCTCTCAGACTCGTAGGAGAACCAAAAAAATTGATACCTCAAGGGACTTTAATACGCTCGCTGAAAAGTTTAAGGAAAAGGAGCCGGTGAGTTACAACATGTCTGGATCATTTAAAACGGATGACATGATTAAGCATAAAACCTTTGGTCTGGGGATTGTGATCAATGCTTCCCATGAGAAGATGGAGGTAGTCTTTTCAGACAGGTCCCGCATCCTTGTTTGTAACCGATAGAAGAGAGTTTCACAGACGTGCCGTGGAATCTATCGAATGTCCACGCAACCAAAACATCCTCAAGGCAGTAGGAGAAAGTGACGTCAGTAAGGGAATACGCCGTCGCCTAAATACTCAAAACAACCTGTAAATATCCTAAGCGGAAATAAACCTGGTAGTACAACGAAGCGAACAAGGCTGTCGAAGGGTTGAACAGTAAGGAAATCAAAGGGAAGTTCATCAAGGTTAATAAAGCGAACCCTCTTTCCAATAGGAATGGAGGTCGTGGAAGACAGGGTAATATTCGAAGAAGATATTAATAAAAGGCCCCTATATATCCCACTAATCAATATTTACCATATAAAAAACGTTGAACAGAGACAAACCAAAAGATTTTTATGACTATGGAATAAGGGTCTTTCGTTCCCGCCATGACGCGATACGTAAACTCAAACGCCTTCACAGACCCTCTTTGCATGGCATCAGGCAAAAAGGGGTTGTATCGTAAATCCAAGCTTCTATGTGGATACAGGACCTGCGACCCTTGCTTTAAGGTTGAAATGCACGTGGGCCCCACGATGAATGGGAGTGCCGAAAAGTAAATGAATCTGGAAGACAACGGAATACAAGCAGCTTTCCCTGAAAATGAATCACATGGTTTCCGAAAATGGCATGACATTGTGAAAATACCCATGGATATCCAGGCTGTATCGTGGCAGTATAAAATGGTCTCCGTCCCGAACGTTATCCGTACGAAAGGAAGATAGTATGAATACAAGTGAACAACCCCAAAACAGGCTTGCCGTCCTTATTGACGCAGATAACGCGCAACCATCGATAACCGAAGGCTTGCTAACAGAGGTCGCCAAATACGGCCTTACAAGCGTGAAGCGAATTTATGGTGACTGGACCACACCAAGCCTGACTGGATGGAAGTCCGTATTGCTGGAGCACTCCATCCAGCCGGTTCAGCAGTTTCGTTATACCGTGGGGAAGAACGCGACAGACAGTGCAATGATAATAGATGCAATGGACTTGCTTTATACGAAACGCTTTGACGGATTCTGTCTCGTATCTAGCGACAGCGATTTTACCCGCCTCGCTTCCCGCATAAGGGAGGAAGGTCTGCTCGTATATGGCTTTGGGGAGAATAAAACTCCAAAAGCCTTTGTTTCCGCGTGTGACAAATTCATTTTTACGGAAGTTCTTCGGTTCCAGGAAAACGCGGAGCATGCCGTTAAACCGAAAACCGCCAACGAGCTGAAAAGAGATGCCAAACTGGTCGCGCTTCTTAGAAACGCCCTTGACGCGGCTTCCGACGAGAGTGGGTGGGCCCATTTGGGTTCTGTGGGCAGTAATATCGCCAAGCAGGCCCCAGAGTTTGATCCACGTAACTACGGATTCAGCAAGCTTGGCGAACTTGCCGCGGCCATAAGACTGTTCGATGTGGATAAAAGGATCCAGAGTGACGGTCATTCCAAAATAATTTACATTCGAGACAAACGTAAGAAGCCCAAGAAATAGGCGTATAACCCTCTAATACCAATTTTCCCCATATCAGAAAAAATAGGTGTTAAATGAAGAACCATGAAAAGAAAGTAGAGAGATTCTATTCTACCGGCTCAAAAAAACGGAAGTGTGATTACACACATTTGAAACAACATGATGAGGGATTCCTTTCCTTCGGATATTGGAACAAAGATACAAAGACCTACCTGGATGCTACAAATAAGCTTCTTGAATTCTTCATGGAGAATTGCGGAATAAAGAACCCGGTCCGGATGCTGAATGTTGCCTGTGGTTATGGTACTGAAACATTTGCCCATTTTAAGAATTTCAGGCCAAAGGAGATAATAGGACTGGATATCACCAAGGTTCATATGGAGTATGCCAACAATAAGGCAAAGTCCTTAAAACTCGATAATAGGATAAAGTTTTTCCAAGGAAACGCCTGTGTCCTCGATTATCCGGAAAGGAGTTTTTCACATGTGGTTGGTATTGAAGGCCCTGCACACTTTAATACAAGACGGAAGTTCTTCAAAGCGGCCAGCAGGGTACTAGAAAACAATGGCGAATTGCTGCTCACAGATATAATCCTTGGGAACAGGTTTAATAAGAAAAATAGATTCTATTGGATCGTTATAGGACTTATTGCAAAATGGTGGGTCGTCCCAAAATCAAACTGTATCGATGAAAATACCTATAGGGAACAACTTGAAGAAGCCGGATTTAGGACAATTTTCTTGAAGAAGATAGGTGGAAGAGTCTTCCCTGGTTTTGCAAGGAATGGCTTTACATACAGGACCTTAAGAACAAGATTATCACAGAGAGGATTTTTTGCAACCATCGGACTGACCTGGATATCCTGGTTGCTTGGCTGGCTCTATAAGAAAGGTTGCATGGATTATATATTTATTAAAGCTCAAAAAAGTTAATATCGACTGGTAAATGTTTTTGAGAAGAATATCGCTCTAAAACATATATTATGTTAACATATGCTTCTTGGAAATATTAAATTGAATCTTTGATATCTGAATTCACCCACCAGAAGATTACTGTCGCGTTTTCTGTTTTTGAATCTCACTTTTTTCAAGTATTGTCATTGTAATGGAAACAAAATGCGGTGCTCCTTCTTTTAATACTACAATTGTAACCTATACATCTTACAATATTCTACACTGCGTTAAGTCCTTGATCCGAGATCGTCTTTTTCATTCCTAATTGAGTCTGAAATTTCATAGAATTATAAATAATCAAAGGAGGTTTCAAGAATGGTAGAGATCAAGACTGCAGAGGAGGCCAATAGGCGTTATGCATTGGGCTCAATACGTGCCTTTCTCGATGATAAGAAGACCCTCAACTGGGTTTTAGGTATTATAAAAAGCCCAGGAGTACGTGGTCAAAGATTAAGAGAAGTCCTTAATAGACTCCAAGATTACAGAAATACAGAGCGTTACTATGAGATTTTTTCAGTATGTCGGGATAGAGGTTGGATTTCGTGAAATTGAATATAATTACGGCAGGTTAACCCATGCTGGAAATAAAAAGGAGTATCCCGTCAGTACTTCAGGACATCATACATATGTGCATTGTGCCATCAATTTTTATAAGTTTTATCATAGTGCGGAGTCTGATAAAACTCGCAATGTGTACAGTTTGCTAATTTCATAGCAAAACTCCTCTGGACCTGTCCATCGCAAAAAGTACCGGCTACCCGGGCGCAATGCTTTCCATTATTGGGATAAGCAGGACATACACCAAATTCAGCTTCTTTGGCCCCGCCTTTTTCCCGCCCGCACTTTTTAAATTCCCAGCAGTTCATGTTGGATCCCTTTTTGTCTAATGCATATTCATATTATATATCGGTATCTTAGGAAAAAACTTTGGTAACTTCTCAATAAGCCCGGGCAAACATAACTGGATTCCGGCCTGCGCC
>CAYTUL010000198.1:0-7325 GCA_964441135.1 uncultured Desulfobacteraceae bacterium
ACTCAGGCCCAAAAGCATAAGCAGGGTAGTCGTCTTGCCCGCGCCGTTGGGGCCCAGGAATCCGAATATTTCTCCTTCCCTTACATTGAAAGAGAGTTTGTTTACGGCCGTCTGGGTAGGATACTTTTTAGTCAGATCGAAGGTTTCAATCACTTTCTCCTTTTCCATCTCTACCGCCTCCCCATTTTCACAAACAGAGAGACAAGCCCGGCCACGACCAGTACGATGATGATGATCCCTATCCATCCCCAGGCGGTTGAGGCACGTACCGTAACCCTGAACTCCAGGTCTTTGGTATTCTTTTCTCCTTCCACATTGACGCCTACCGAATAATCACCCACTAATGCCTGGTCCGCCGGCGTGATCGTCATCTCGACCTGTTGCAACTTACCGGGTGGAAGGGTATCAATCTTTTCCGGTGAAAATTCCACGTTCCAGTTCTCAGGCTTGAAGGTCATAAATTTAATACCGTTTTGTGTAGCTGATCCGGTATTTTTCACATAAAAAGACATGTTGGCAGTCTTCCCCTGATAGGCGTTCAGTGAGAGCAGCCCGTCCGCTGTGCCGGCATCCAGTTTATAGGTCCCCGTCAGAACGACACTCAACATCACCTCTCCCTGGGCCTGATCCGAACTTACCTTGACTTTAATGGGGTATTCGCCAGGTACTGCCAGTACATAGGGCTTGACCTGGACGGCCATGGACTGGCTCTGATCTTTTTTGATCCTCAGGCTGGAAAAATACTTGTCTTCATAGGAAGGCTTGAAATTGACCTCCCAGTTTTTGGGACACTCATAGGCCAGATTAAAAATTGCATCCTTGTCGGTTTTGTTCTCCACCTCGATGGAAAACTCGAATTTGGCGTCCGTCGGGCCTTTTAGAACCGGATAGGAGGTGGTTATTTTTATCCCTTCGGCTTTTTTCTCCTCCTTCTTTCCCTCTACGGTAACAATCAACTCGCTTTCCGATGTGAGTTGACCGTCTCTGGTTTGTGCCTTTATAGGGAAGACGTATTTTCCGGGGCCGACGCTTTTATCCGGTTCGGCCTTGAAGGTCGGGGTTTTGCTGCTGTCACTTTCCACAAATATCCCCTTTATTTTAAAGCTGTAGGTCTTGATCCACGCCTTCCAGCCCTTTGGGACCGATGTGATGGAAAGGTCAATGATTTCATCCTGCCTTCCCCCGTTTCGGACCGTTAAATCAACGCTCACATCCTCTCCCTCGGGGACTACTATACTCGGGTATTCAGGGGCGACAACGATTTTGCGGGGTGGCAGATCTTTTTTTGTTTCATCGGCGAATGCCGAAGGGAGCAAGACGGTCATACCGCAAAGCAGTACACCCAATACCATAAGATTCCTTAGACATGATTTCCTCCTCATTTTCACCGTCATTGAACCAATCCTCCTTCTTCTGTGGATTTATACATGAACAGATACTTTAAGCTTCTTGTGTTTAAAATCCTACGATAGCAAGGAAAGCTTTCGGGAACCTTTCAGGAAAATTACAATTTTGAAAGATTAGGCGGAATCCCGATTGTCCGGTTAGAGCATTGCACACAAATGGATTCGATGGTCTGTGGGGGTCTCTTTGAAGAAATGAATTAGTTTCTGTTTCCGGTTATCATTGTCCTGTCAGCAGCAACTTCACGCAGCACTATCCCTGTGAAACCTGCTTCCTGGAGAATTTCATCTATTTCTTTCGTCGAATAACACCTGCCTTCCGTGGAATGCATCAATAAGCAGGAGTATTCGGCGACTGAAAGCGGACCATTTTTATCTTTGTTAAGATGAGCATCAAATACGACAATTGAGCCATTGGACGGGAGACTATTATAGGAATTTTCAGCCAATTTCCGAACAGATTCAATATCCCAATCATGAAAAACATTTGCAAAAAGATGCACATCGTATCCCGCAGGTATTTCGTTGAACATATCTCCGGCGATGACATTCACTCTGCCCGACATTCCCTTCGATTCAATCGAGCGTTTTGTCGCCCTATCAACAGGAGGAATTTCCAGGACGGTTGCATTTAAACGCTCGTATCTATTTGATATCGAACAGGAATAGACACCTGACCCCCCTGCAACGTCTAAGAGTGAGAGGTGGGGACTCAGATCAATTTTTTCAGTCAGACTCTGGGCGAAAAAGGCACCCCGACTGTCCATTGCTGATGTAAATGCGTCTGCAAATAGATCGTCTCGCATGGCTTCTATCCAATTGATACCTTCTTTCTTGCTTGACCATCCGGCCGGCTTTCCTGTTTTGAGCACATCCCGGAACTCTATGCATTGAGGCCGATCTTTCAAAGACGCATAATAGGGAACCAGGCTTATCGGACTGTCACTTACCAGATACTCATTTGAAATGTCGGTCAATTTATACTCTGTTGCAACGCTTTCAATCAGCTCCATTGCGAGAAATAGCGACAGCATCACATCGGTGGGTCTCGAATCTGTTTCGAAGTTTTCACAGATTTCCTCAAAGGTCCGCGAAGCATCTTTCAGGAAGGTGAAAAAATCAAAATAGGCGACAGCACAAATCAACAGGTCTGATGCATATATCGAATCCCTAATTCTGAACAGCTTACCAGGATCTCTTTTTAATGGACTTGTACTCATTCAATTTCCCTCGCCCCTAAATATTACTCAATTGCTTCCTTTTCTAATAATATCACATAGGTACCTTTGACTTTTTCACCCCAAATGGCTTAATCCCCTGCAAAGATATCGATTATTTCAGTGTCTTACCCACGCCCTATTTTTATTTTTCCTATCGTATTATCTAAAATCGATAACATTGTATCCGTCTCCTCCTGGGATACATTTAGGGCGGGCATAAATCGTAACAGATTGGGGCGTGGTGTGTTGAGCAGCAGTCCGGCATCACGTGCTTCTTCCGTGATCTTCGCCGCGATATCCTGTTTCAGGTCGAGTGCAACCAGCAACCCGCGGCCGCATACTTCCCCTAATTGGTGGCGTACCGACAGCCCTGATAAACCTTTCATTAAATACGTCCCGCGTGCTTCGACTCCCTCTAAAAACCCGGGTCCCAGCACCGCATCCATGATCGCACAGCCCACGGCCGTCATGAGCGGATTCCCATTGAAGGTTCCACCCTGATCACCATGTTCGAAACAGCACACACTCTCCGTTGCTGCGAGTGCGGCAAGCGGGACGCCGCCGCCGAGCATTTTCCCTAACGTCATTATGTCCGGTATGATATCGGCATGCTGATAGCCCCAGAGCTTCCCGGTGCGACCCATGCCCGTCTGGATTTCGTCTATAATAAGCAGGAGACGATATCGATTTGTCAGCTCTCTCAGATTTTTTAGGAAATGGTTTGTTGCCGGAATGACGCCTGCCTCGCCCTGTATGGTCTCGATCATGACAGCGACTGTCTTGTCCGTGATCAGCCCTTCAACGGATTCGATATCATTGAGCCTCGCCTTGGGAAAGCCAGGGACCTTCGGTTCGAACAACTCGCGAAACTGCCGCTTACCGGATGCCGACATAGTAGCGAGTGTGCGGCCATGGAAGGAATCCTCAAAGGTGATAATCTCATAGGCACCGGCCTTGTTACGCGCACCCCATTTACGTGCAAGTTTTATTGCACCCTCATTGGCCTCCGCACCGCTATTAGTAAAGAACACTCGCTGGAAACAGCTATTCTCCACGATACGCCTGGCAAGTGCCATAGAAGGCTCATTGTAAAAGGCAGGGCTGGGTGTGATCAGCCTGCGCGCCTGTTCGGCCAGTACGTCGACGATCACTGCCGGGCTGTGTCCGAGGCAATTCACGGCCCATCCCTGCACGAAATCCAGATAGCGCTTGCCGTCATTGTCCCACAACCATGACCCTTTACCGCGAAGGAAAACGAGGGGCGGCCTGGCGGTGACCTCCATCAATGTTTGGAAGGGAAAGTCGCTAAATTTCATTTTTTCATCCTTATCCCTATCTCAGGAACATCCGTATGGCCTTTAAGATTTATTCAGCTCATGAATAACACTTGCGTAGCCCAGATTAAGAAACTTAATAAATCCTTTCGGATCTTCCCTCGCCCTTCGGATCAATGATTCAGACTGCTTGAATGATAGTTCCTTATCCATCTCGGGATAGGAGGTGCTTATCGACCGGAACTTTTCGACGAGATATTTATCGCTTTCGTCAGTAAATTCATTAACAATTTGAGCCAGAACTTCGCTGAATTTCATAGGATTTTTCTCTCCCTGCTGCGTCCTTCAACCTTCCCCACACCCAAACCTGACACCCCTCTTCACCCCGCACTTTGCAACCATCCCGCATTTCATTGTTTCACCTCCATGCCCCCTGCCCTCTGCTCCAAGCCAATAATCCCTTCTCATCAACCAAATGATCTTTGTCTAAACCTTTTTCATCTGAAACTGCATCTCCGATGGGACAGTAGGGTGTCCTGACTCCTCTTCCGCGGAAGCTGCTCCGCCTTTTACCCTTTGAATGTTCAGTTCATTCCCGCGAAGAGTACTCTTTCACAGCCTGTCTTTACGACAGAGTGACTGCCAGGATAAACAAAATTGCGACGGCCGTCTTCACAATCGGGCAAATCTTGATTGGTATGATGGGTGTCCTCGCTCCAGTTAATCCCATCCACATGCCATATTGAGCCGACATATAGCATTATCCTGCTTTTGATTCCTGGTTCCTTTTTGATCGATTCAGATTTCTGTATTATATCCGCCCTTCCTTTATTGATTTGATATACAATACAAATTTCATTGGGATCGTAAGTGATCCGATGAAACGACTCGTCAGGCGGCTCTTTCATTGTCTTTTGGAAAGACCCTGTCAATGATTGCCCCTGCCTCGTCAAGCCATTGCTTCCTCTCGCCTTCCGTGCTGGTGACGACGATGCTGAAGGTACGACGATGAAAACCGCCGACACCGCACAGGCCGAAAATGCAGTTTCGCCAGATCGTCTCAAGGGGGTCACCAAAGATTCGTTGTTCCCTTTCCGGAACAGTATTTGACGTGTTAAAGACTATGGCGGCCTTAGCCCTAAGCAGGCCCTTCGGGATGCCTTCTCCGAAATCTCCTTCCAAGAACTCATATGCTATCCCGGGGCGAATAACTCGGTCAATCCAGCCTTTTAGTATAGCTGGAGGTTGACCCCACCAGTTGGGATGAATTACGACGATACCCTCTGTGTGTTGGATTTCATCACAATAGTCTTTCACCGCCCCTGGCAAGAGAGCATCCCTCGGGATTTCCTCACTGACGAGCAAAGGGTCGAAGTTCTCAGAATACAAATCATGAAAGGACACGTTGTGCCCGTTCCTTTCAAGCTGCTTGACGACGGTTCGCGCAATTGCATGGTTAAAGCTCGTTTTATCAGGGTGGGCAAGGATGACCGATATTCGCATGGTTGTCTATGTTTCTTCGGGTTATTCATTATAGCTTGAAAACCCTTAGGCTTAGGGGCACACACCCCAAACCTATGGGCTTTTTCATTGGAAGAAGACCCGACCATGGTCGGGGTTCTTCACTATATATGATGGAGGGTCCCATGCAAAGCACTTTCCACACGGGGGGAAGAATTTTTCAATCCCGCGATCCTTTCAATTCTTTTAAAAAAAGAATGAAAAAAAACTTGACAATCATATTCATATGATATACTTTCTTAGTGTATTAGTGATATAATACACTAAATAGGAGGAAAATCATGATTGAGATCAAAAATCTTTCCTTCAGTTATGGCAGGGAAGCGCTTTTTTCAGGCCTGGATTTATCGGCTACCCCCGGGAACATCTACGGTCTTCTGGGGAAAAACGGGGCAGGAAAGACAACCCTGATGAAACTCCTTTGCGGCATGCTCTTTCCAAAGGAGGGTGAGTGCTACATCATGGGACAACGGCCGCGTGATCGCTCTCCGCTTTTCCTGCAAGAGCTTTTTATCGTTCCGGAGGCCTTCAACATGCCTCCCGTCAACATGAAAAAATACGAGAAGCTCTACGCGCCATTTTACCGAGGTTCGACTCGCCCCGATATTACGAATACCTGGAGGTGTTTGAATTGGATCCCGGGAAAAAGATCAATGCCCTTTCCTATGGCCAAAAAAAGAAGACCCTTCTGGCATTTGCCCTTGCCTCCGGCTGCAGACTCATGCTCTTGGATGAGCCGACCAACGGCCTGGATATTCCTTCAAAGAGCAGCTTTCGAAAACTCCTGGCATCCGTCCTGGCCGAGGACAGCCTGTTCATCATCTCCGGCCACCAGGTGCGGGATCTGGAGAATCTGATTGACCCGGTCATTATTCTGGATGAAGGACGGATTATTTTCAACCGCTCTATGGCCGAGATCTCGAAACGTCTGTCCGTCCACCTTCAACAGGAAAAGCCCAATAAGGAGGGTGCACTCCATGTGGAAAATATTCTGGGTTATTACGCGGTCGTGACGGAGAATAGGAATGGAGATGAGACCGATATGAGTTTGGAGATGCTCTTTAATACCGTTATGTTGAACCGGGAAAAGATCTCGGATCTGTTCGCAAAGGGGGATAATCCATGAAAGAGAATCGTGTATTCCATCCCGGAAGGTTTTTTCTCCTGATCCGAAACGACATCTGGCTGAATGTCGCGGGGCTTTTTTCGTGTTAGGTGCAGTCATAGGTTTGATGGTGGTTGTTACGTTATTGCTCATGTTTTTTTCCATATCCGGCCCGGAGTTCTTTGTTCAGGAAGGGAAAAAAGGGCCGGTATCCTGGGCCGAGTTTCATGCATTGAACTTTTTCATCCTATTGCTTGGTGGCTATGCCATGACAAGTGTCGCCTTCAAGGAGCTTCATCACAGGGAAGGGAGCTATCGCTGGCTGACCCTGCCCGGATCCCTTCTGGAAAAATATATAAGCCGGTTGATCCTGACATCCATTGGTTACGTCCTGGCGGCAACCATTTCCTACACGCTATGTGCCTTCATCATAGATGGGTTACGCTGGTTGATTCACAACTACAGGGATATTTCTTTCAATCCATTCGATGAAAGATCTCTTGACTTTATCGGTTATTTCCTTGTCATCCATTCCCTTTTTCTGGTTGGGGCCGTTTTTTTCAAACAGCTCGCGGGCCTTAAAACCCTTTTAATTCTTTCTGTCTTTATCATGGGGGGCTTATATGCATTGGATTACTACATAACCGGCTATGGGATTACCTATACTCAGATCATGGCCCTGAAAAAGATCGGCCGCATCGCTTTTTGGGGGGTATTGGCACCGGCCGGTTGGATCGCGGGTTATTATCTCCTTCGCAGGGAAGAGGCCTAAAATGGATTTCGAGAAAAGACAGGCCATATA
>CAYTUL010000199.1:0-7283 GCA_964441135.1 uncultured Desulfobacteraceae bacterium
GGGGCCAGTCCCAGGGAAGGTTCATCAAGCATAAGAAGCTTCGGCCTTGACATCCGCCCCCTCCCGATGGCTACCATTTGCTGCTCCCCCCCGCTCATCCTTCCGGCTAACTGGTCTTTACGACTCTTGATAATAGGAAAGAGATCGATCACCCACTCCAAGGTCTCTTTCGTAAAGGGCCTCGCCCTCTTTGTAAAAGCCCCTAATTCCAGGTTCTCAAGAACTGTGAGTTGGGAAAACAGCTCTCTGCCCTCAGGCACAAGGGAGACCCCGAGATCCACCATGACATTGGCATCCTTTCCATCCACGCGGGTTCCGAGGAACTCTATTCGTCCGGAAGAGGGATGAAGCATGCCCGCGAGCGTCTTTAGAATCGTTGATTTTCCGGCGCCATTGGACCCTATTATAGAGTAGATATCGGACTCCCGGACATTGAAACTGATATCCCATAGGGCCTGGGCATCGCCATAATGGACATTCAGGTCTATCACTTCAAGCATGAGGTTCTCCAAGATAGGCCTTAATAACTTTTTTGTCCTTTGCAATCTCTTCCGGCTTACCGTCCGCGATTTTCAGTCCGTAGTCCAGCACTACCACCCGATCACAGACATTAAAGACCGCGTCAATCTTGTGCTCAATCCATAGGATGGAGATACCACTGCGGTCCCTGATCTCTTTAATGATTTTCATTATCTTTTCCATCTCAGTAGGATTCAAGCCAGCTAATGGCTCATCCAGGAGGGCAAGGTCCGGTTGGGAAGAGAGGACCGTGGCGGTTTCCACCAGTCTTCGGTCTGAGTGAGTCAAATGTGCTGAGACAGTGTCCTTGGCTTCTTCTAAATTGAGAATATTCAGGCATTCCTGGGCCTGGGCTAAAAAATTTTTTCTTTTTCCTCTTTTGCTGTAAATGGCCCCAACGAGCACGTTCTCAAGGGCCGTCATACTGGGGAAGACACGAACCAGTTGAAATGTCCTGGCAATCCCCCTCCGGCAGATTTGATGGGGTTTGAGACCGACCAGGTTTTTCCCGTTGAAGCGTATGTCCCCTCTGTTCGGGCGATAGATACCGGTTATCACATTGAATAGAGTGGTCTTTCCGGCACCATTAGGTCCGATCAGCCCGACTATCTCCCCCTCATTCACATTAAATGAGACATCCGTAAGGACAGATAGGCCTCCGAAATTCTTGGTGATATTTATCAGCTCAAGAGAAATTGGAAGATTACTCCTCGAGAAAATATCCGTAATACGTCAGCTTTTTGAAACAATGTCCGCCATTTTGAGGGTCCGTGGGATATTCAAAACAGGCTAATGGCGCTAACTAGTGCTCATCCATAAACTATCGTTTATGGATTCGCGCTATCAGCAATCAGCATTCAGCTATCAGCAAAAGATTATAAAAACAAAGATTTAGCTGACTGCTGACCGCTGACGGCTGAAAGCTCCATCCAGAAATAGATTGTTTCTGGATGGACACTAACTATAATTTTTTTAGATTTTCCTTAAGTCTTGCGCCTTTTGCCTTACGCCTCGACTTTAAATTTTCGAGCCTAAAACCTGTAAAGCGATTGCTGCATCATCAAGTTTGGCCTTATATTCCATCCCGATTACTTATGATCTCCGCCACCCATCCGGCGACATTTTTTACCCTCTCATCGCATTTTTCAATGGCGTCCGGTGAATTAAGAAAGGCCTCGAATTGAGAAGGATCACCCAGGTTAAACCCCGTTAATTCGTAACAACCTGTTGCGTCGTAAAAGCCTTTAAAACGGTCAACCAGATCGCATGCCGGTTCCAGGGCCTCCTCCTCAGCCTCCACTCCGTCTTCCAGCCGGCGGCGACCATATTTCAATCCGAGGACCATTAATCCTCCGGATAGGGCGCCACATGTCAGGCACCTCTTGCTGCCTCCTGCGAAACAGGATGCCGCCATCAATACCATTTCATCCTGAATCCCTAATATCTCCAGGAATGTCGCAACGACCACCTGGGAGCAGCCATGATATTTCGGCCCGTAGGTGACTGCCAGTTTTTCGGCTATTTCTTTGAATTCTTCGGGGAATTGAGTGATTCTCATTGCTTCCATACTTTATCTCCTGCGGTTATATTATTAAGACCCTAAGACACTGTCTTAACTGGTTTAATTGTTAACGAGGGAATTGAAAACAATAAAAGTGAAGATAATGATGATAGATGTAAAGAGTATTGATCGTACGACCGATCAGAATAATGGAATAATGGGATATGCATTGTCAAGAATAAATTAAAGAATCAATACACCCCGTATTCCCTGGTGGTATCCGCCATGGCCTTCACGTTCTCCGGTTTCGCCTCGTCGGGGATGCCTATTCCCCCGTCCAGGATGAATCCGCCTCCCTTTCCTACCACATCGATCAGTTTTTTACAGTAATCCTCCACATCCCCGGGACGCCCGACGCAGAGCAGTGTGGCGGGCACGTTTCCCCTTATACATAGGGTATCCCCTAAGACCTCCTTGGCTTTGAAAATATCCGTTCTCTCGAACCAGTAAATCGCTTTCCCCCTGGGGATATCCCTTATGATCTCCAGGCGGGACGTACAGTCTCCTTCCCATAGTACCATGGGAATGAGATCCTCTTCTATCAGTTCGAGGATTACCTTTCTCAAGGAAGGCCAGAAGAAGGTCTTGAACTGATCGAGGGACATGAAACCGTCCAAGCCCTTGTGCATGGGCATGAAGATAAAGCGTCCCCCCGATATTCCGGCCAGAGTGATTGCCCCATGCAATATGAAAGGTATCAACTTATCCATGGCTTCCAGGAGTTTATTCGGCTCCCGGTACATGTCTAACATTACACCCCGCGTGCCCCTGAGTAAATCCCCTATGTAATCAAAGGGGGCATAGGCCACTCCCCCGGATAGAGAGGGGTATCCCAATGACTTCATCTCATCTCCTAATTCCTTTGCCTTACCTAACATCTTTCTTGCTTCGACACCTGCCCTCACAAGGGAATCAAAAGCTTCCGATACCCCGGAAACCGCAAAGGCCGCTGTACCGGTCATAAATCTTGTATAGTAGAGGGAAGGGAGGACCGGAAGCTGTTGAAGCGGCGCCAAGCTGCCGTAAGCCCTTGGAAGAAAACGTCTCAGTATGAACCCGGTCGGATCGAAAAGGAGGTCATCATATTCTTCCGCGCTCATGTATTCCCTTTCCACAAACTGGTAGGATTGATCCGGAGGGAGCCCGCCACCCGGCCAGGTGAGGTATTTGCAGTCGAGGATCTCCATAAGCGGGCCCAGGGCCACAAGTCCGAAGGGATTATTGAACATGTCGGGCTGATAATCCAGGACCGCCTTTTTGGCGGCTATAGCGAGTTTGTCATAATCATACATGGCTTCGCGGCAACTGATCCCGTTGTACCGGGCCAGGAAAAAGTTAAAAATCGGCATAAAGGGAACCCGGTCAGGCACACCCAGGTGCACAGCGTCCATGACCCGCTTCTCTCGTTCTTTATAAAGCTCATCATGCCTCTTACTCATATTTTTAGCTCCTTTCAATCAATACCATGAAGCGAAATAATGTAACACAATTGAGCAGGAAAATTCTAATGCCTTTTCACTACATGGTATTACATATGTGCATTGCGTATTATCCCTGGAGGCAAAATGGGAATTTTATCGCTCAAAAACCCTGAGTCATTATTGGAAAGGCTTGACCAGGCTGCCTTGAAAAGGGCTGAAAGCAGATCCGCTCTATTGCATGAAGCCATTGAAATCCTCACAATGGGAGAGAACGAATTGCGATTCGGCTCCTGTATGAATCTTGCTTGTGAGGCTGTGCTCTCTCAGGCATGTTTCCAGTTCCAAGAGACTCACGGAGGCCATGAAATCGTAATTGAATTACGTGAAAAAGCCTGAATGCCCCGTGCTGTGCACGCGGGCACTGCCCGTAGATGATCCGCCGTCGCCCATGGCTATGGCGGGATAAAATGGCTAATAGGGGGTTTGGGATGGCGTGGGCTATTCACGACCGTGAATACCAGGCCCCCAAGCCGATGGGCTTTTTCATTGGAAGAAGCCCCGACCTTTGGTCGGGGTTCTTCACTGAATCGGGGAGTGCTGAAAAGATTGATTTGAAGGTTTGCCTATATCCACCTTATGTGTCATCTCCATTACTCCCCGGTAAACAAGCGCCGGGGATTATCTACAAGCATGGTTCGAATTTGAGCATCCGTCACACCGGCTGCTTTCATCTTCGGGATCAATTTTTTATGAATATAGGTAGGGTACCATTCGGCACCGGCAGGTCCCAGATCAAAAGGCCTTCCCAGCCAGTTGCCAATGAAATCATGAGAGATCATCAGCCGGTCGGCATATCCTTCTTTGATCAGCTCAATCACGCACTCCTCCGGCTGAGGACCGATAATACTGCCGGTTCGATCAAAACCGATAAAGAAATCCGGCTTTTTTAGCTGGGACAGATGGTAATTAATATCCGCCGAATTGTTTTGATGACCGATCATGATCCGTTTCGGATTCGCCCCCATTTTAAGAAACAGATCTTGCTGGGCAGGGCCGACGGTATCGCCCTGGCAATGGGTGATAATGGGGACCCCTGTTTCCTTGGACACCTGTACGGCTGCTCTGACAATCAATTGCTCGTATTCGCTTATGACCGGATCGTCGGTTGCAACCTTAATCAGACCGGGCCTGACGCCGGTTTTACCGATACCGGTTGTAAGCTCTGTTTTGAACAATTCGTAAATATCCTTCTCAATGTCCCGGTTAGCGAATTGAAGCCACTTAAAATACGGCGCTCCGCCTTCTTTTTCATGATAGAGCCCTGTGACGGCTATTATCTGAATGCCGGATTTTTCGGCCAATCGTTTTAAGAGAACCGCGTCCCTGCCGCCCACGTCGCAGGGTGTGGCATCAATAATTGTTTGAATTCCAACTGCTTTAACATCTTTCAATATTTCAAGGCACTTGGTCTCAGCCGCATCCCTTTCATAGGGAGCGATCGTTTCATCGGCGGACCAGCCGGGAAAGCCGAAGACCATGTGCTCATGCACCAGTGTTACCCCCAGATCATCTGCCGAAATGGGGCCAAGAACGGTCATTACCTGATTGTTTCCAGTGGGATGATTCATCTGTCTGTCTCCTGTTATTGGCGTTATTCGCGGTTATACCCATCGCACCTACGCGATCGGAGTTTATTTCAACCCTCTTTCATTTCTTCTATCAGCTTCCGTCTCAATATCTTCCCGGCCGCACTCTTGGGTAGATCCTCCCTGAATTCAATGAGTCGCGGACGTTTATAGGCTGCTATGTTTTCCTTGCCCCATTCTAAAATATCTGCTTCCGAGGTTTTCCCCACATATTCCTCTTTCAAAATGATAAATGCTTTAGGGGTTTCACCCCGATAGGCATCTTTTACCCCGACGACGGCTACTTCCTGGATAGCCGGATGCCTGTATAACAGGTCTTCCACTTCGGCTGGAAAAACACTGAAACCTGAACATTTAATCATTTCCCGCGTTCTTCCTAAGAATTTGAGATATCCCTCTTCATCCATCAGGCCGATATCTCCGGTGTACAACCAACCGTCCCTAAGCACCTTTCCGGTCTCCTCCGGATTATTCCAGTAACCCAGCATCATGGATTCCGCCTTGATGATGATTTCCCCCTCCTCGTTTGGACCCCGTTCCCTGGTCCCCGTTTCTTGATCGACTATTTTAAGATCCACATTGGGCAGCGGAATGCCTACGAAACCGGATTTATATCGGAATAGGGGGGTACAGGTCCCTCCGGAGGACATCGTCTCCGAAAGACCGTAGCCCTCCCCGACGACCGTATTGGGCAGAATGGTCTTCATTTTCTTTTGAAGTTCCACTGAGACTGGCGATCCTCCCGTCCAGACACAGCGCAGCGAACTGAAATCATATTCATCCAGGTTTGGCAGGTTGAGCAGCGCGATCAGCATCGTGGTGGCTCCCACCCAATATGTGCAGTGGTAATGTGTGATGGCCCGGGCGGCCAATTCCGGAATGAAACGATCCAAGATGGCAATCCGTGCTCCGGCGATAAGGGGAGTGCACATCAGGTTTATCTGTCCCATCACATGAAAGAACGGGGTTACCCCCAAAAAAATATCGTTTTCCCTGTGATGATACCAATACAAGGATATAAAGCTGGCTACCCCCAATCCATAATGGCTGATCATGGCGCCTTTGGGAATACCGGTCGTTCCGCCGGTATATTGTAAGACTGCCAGTTCGTCTTTCAGATTTTCCGTCAGACAGATCGGTCCTCCTTTGGGCTGCCCTATGAACTCTTCGAAGAGTAGCGTGTTACTGAAGGATCCAACAGCGGGATCTCCTGTCGATGGCACAGGCAATACCGGGTTTTCAGGGAAGTAAGACGCGAGAGACGTCAGAATGACATTTTTCAGATCAGTTCGAGATCTGGCTTTTTCTACTTCAGGATATAGGGAATCAAAACCTATCAACGTTTGGACGCCGGCATCATTCAACTCATGCTCCAATTCCGCATGTTTAAACATGGGATTAACCGGAACAACAACACCGCCTGCCCGAAGTATCCCGAAATAAGCAATGACAAATTGGGGAGAATTCTGCATTTGCAGGGCTACCCGGTCTCCCTTTTGTACACCCAAGGTAACCAATCCTCGAGCCATGGCGTCGATCGATTGATCAAGCTCCCGGTATGTGATATCCCGGCCATAGAAACTGAGAGCAATTCTCTCCGGTGTCAATACCGCCCAGTCTCTTAAATACTCGGATATCGGTTTCTCTACTGTGAAAGTTCTGGGAACCCAAGAAGGCCATACCTTGTGCCACCGTTTTTCCATGAGTAACCTCTTTTCGCCTGCTTCAACTTTATTCTGACTTGAGAGATCTCTCCTCTCACTCGCTTTTATTAAAAACTGATCTCCTTTAAATCTTCTCTTCCAATTTTTAATGTTGAATCATATTGAGAAATATATCGAGCATACGATTTATTTCAGTTTTGGTACAACTGAAAAAAATCTATGTCAAGCACCTTTTATTCTCTCCAGATTTTATATAGTGCGAATGGGGTCAGGATTTAAGCTTTTCTCGCATAAATAGGCGTGGAAATAGGCAAAAAAGAATTTCTTCACATCCAGAATTTGAAAACCGGCTTCTCTGATTCCAGCCTCAAACTCTTTCCAGGTAAACCTTGTGAATGATGGTTCATGTGGGATAGCGGGACGCTGTTAGGTTTTTAGGTTGATTTTTCTACCTGCTTGTGAAACCTAAAAA